>JAQBPL010000266.1 GCA_028287545.1 Vulcanimicrobiota bacterium
AGCAGATGGGCATCGAAACGCCCAAGCTCAAGATCGACTTCGCGAAGGGCGACCGCATCAAGGTCACCTCGGGACCGTTCTTCGACTTCACCGGGATCGTCGACGACATCCAGCCCGAGAAGGAAAAGGTTCGCGCCCTCATCTCGATCTTCGGCCGCGAAACGCCGGTCGAGCTCGAGTTCTACCAGATCGAAAAAGTCTAGGCGCTCGCACGCGGGCGTTGAAAATGCAGCGGCCCTCGCATCGATGATGCGAGGGCCGTTTCGTTTTAGCCGCTCTTGCCGGTGACGGTCTGGTAGAGGTAGAGGAGCGCCGCGCAGCTGACGACGAGCATCACGCACCACCCCGCGGCCGCGAGCCGCACGGAGATGCGCCGCTTGTGCATGACGGCGCTATTTCGGGCGATCAAGAGCATCAGCGCCATCGTGAACGGCGTGGCGATCCCGCCGGCGATCCCGCTGAAGAAGAGCAGCGTGATCGGTTTGACGCCGGCGTAGCCGATCGCGACGGCGGCGAGGACGCACGCGCACAGCGTCAGATAAAACTGCCGGGCCCGGGCGAATTTCGCGTCGAGACTGTGTCGCCAACCGAACATCTCGGCGGCGACGTACGCGGAAGTGCCGGCGATGACGGGAATTGCGACCAGCGCGGAGCCGAGCAGCCCGATACCGAACACCAAGCCCGCATATTTTCCCGCGATCGGCGCCAGCGCTTGCGCGGCTTGTTCGGCCGTGTCGATCGTCTTGTGGTGCACGCCGAGCGTCGCGCCGGTAGCGATCAGGATGAACCAGAAGGTCAGTCCGGCGATGACGATGCCCAGCGCCGCGTCGACCTGCACCAGCCCCAGCCGGCGCAGCGGCGGCTTCTCCTCGGCGAGTTCGATCGTCTCCCACACGTACGCGTATGCGGTCAGCGTGGTCCCGAGCAGCGCCAGCCCGCCGGCGACCGTCGTCGCGCGAAGGTCGAACTGCGGCACGAAAGATCCGCGCAGAACCGCGCCCCAGTCGGGCCGCGCGAGAAACGCCGCGCCGACATAGGTGAGGAATAGCAGCGCGAAGTAGCGCAGCACGCGTTCGATCGTGCGGTAGTTGCCCAGCACCAGCATGCCGACGGTCAGTGCGCCGAGCGGCAGGAGCCACCAGTGGTAGTCGATCCCGGTGAGCAGGTGCAGCGCCGCGCCGCCGCCTTCCAGATCGGCCGCGAGCGTGAGCACGTTGACGGCGAGGAGCGCGGCGAGCGTGACGAGCGCGACGGGTCGTCCGTAGACGGAACGCACGCAGTCTTCGAGGCCCCTCTTCGAAACGGTCCCCACTTGGGCCGCGATCGTTTGAACGACGATCAGCATCGGGATGATGAGCAGCGTCAGCCAGCCGAGTTGGTAGACGGTCGTCGAACCTACGACCGACAGCGTTGCGACGGTCGTCGGATCGTTGTCCGACGCGCCGGCGACGATCCCGGCGCCGAACTCGGCCTTACGGTTCTTTGGCTGCTTGGCCATCGCGAAGTACGTACCCCGATTGGGTTCCGCGGCGCGGGCGGAGAACGGACGGGGTATGGAGCAGCGCGGACGCAGCGTCGTGGGTTGGATGGTTCTGCTGGCGGTACTCGCCGTCGCGACATACGTGGGTTTGAGCCGGCATCACGATGGGCCGAGCGCGGCTGCGACGCCCGTCGCGATGTTCGATGCGAGCCGCGGAACGGAGGCCGAGCGGGCGGAAAGCGCCGACGTGCGGACGGGGATTCTCGCGCTGACGTCGCCCGTCGACGTGAGCCGTCTCGTCCGGCACTTCACGATCGGCGACGATGTCCTCACCGTCGTCGTGAACCGGGCCGCATACGAAGCGCTGGCTCCGGGCGACCAGGATCGGGCGTTCGCCGACATCTCGACCTTGTGGAGCCGTACGTACGCGGGGCACCACAACGGCGTCCAGGACCGCAGCCTGACGCTCGATTTCGTCGATGACGCCAACCAGATCGTCCATCACGACATGCTGTATCCGCCGCAGTGAGGTCGTCCGGGGCACAACTCGCGCTCGTGGAGGATCGTTGAAAGAGAATTTCGGGGCCCGCGCGCGAAACGCCGTTGGACGATGACGGACCAGTTCCCGGGCCACGACGAAGTTCAGCCAAGCGCACCCCTCCCTGTAACGGTGGAGCAAGCTGTCGCAATCGCGCCACCCGCGCCGGAGGCGAGCACGGAGGCGCCGGCGGAGCCCGTCGCGGCGGAAGCCGCGCCCGCCGAGCCGACGGCCTCCGTCGAGGCCGCGCCTGCGGTTGAGGTCGCGCCCCCGGTTGAAGCCGCAGCTCTCGTCGAGCCCACGGCGCCCGTAGAGACCCCGGCCGCTGTCGAAGCGCCGGCTCCCGTGGAAGCCGCGCCCCTCGTGGAAGCCGCGCCCCTCGTGGAAGCCGCAGCGCCCGTGGAAGCAGTTGCGCCCGCCGACGCCGCGCCGTCCGCAGCCGAGACGCCGGCTGCACCTGCGGCTGCCGTCGACGCGAGCGCGCCGCCCGCGGCCCCGGCAGGTCCGACGAAGGCCGACGAGCGTCGCGAGCGCGCGCAGCAGGCGTGGGAGATGGTCGTCAGCGCGCACGAAGCCGGGGATACGGTCACCGCGATGGTGACGACCGCCGTCAAAGGCGGCCTGCTGGTCGACATGGCCGGGATTCGCGGATTTCTCCCCGCGTCGCAGGCGCGCGTGCCGATCGGCACCGCGCTCGAGACGCTGGTGAAAACGAAGGTGCCGCTCAAGATCATCGACGTCGATCAGGCGCGGCGCCGCGCCGTCGTGTCGCATCGCAGGGCGGTCGAAGACGAACGCCGCTCGCGCCGCAGCGAGCTGCTGCGTTCGCTGCAAGTCGGTCAGACGCGCGAAGGGCTCGTCGTTCGGCTCGCGGATTTCGGCGCGTTTGTCGATCTCGGCGGGATCGACGGTCTCATCCCGATGCGCGAGCTCGCGTTCGAGCGGGTCGACAAAGTCGGCGACGTCCTCAAGGTCGGCGATCGCCTTCCGGTGCAGGTGATGCGCATCGAAGAGAACGGGAAGAAAATCTCGCTCTCGCGCAAGAACGCGCTCCCCGATCCTTGGCGCGATAACGCCGGCGTGGTCAAGCGAGGCGCGGTCGTGCAAGGGAAGGTCGTCGGAAAAGAGCCGCGGCTGCAGGTCGAACTCGCGCCGGGAATCGTCGGAATCGTGCGCGAGAGCGACGCCGATCCGGCGCAGTATGAGATCGGCGAAGAGATCGAGGTCGCGGTGCGTTCCGCCGATCGCGCGACGCGCCGCATCGTCCTCACCACGATGCACGGTGCCGCGGCTGCGGCCGCCGTGACGGAGTCGTCCACGTCGAGCGGCTTCGCGCCGCTGGGGGTCGAGCTCAGCAGCGCGCCGCGCAACAAGAACCGCCCCCGCTAGCGCTGCTCACGGTGTGACGACGACGCGTCCGCGCACCCGCGCGCCGCGGAGATCGTCGAGCGCTTCGTTGACTTCGGACAACCGGCGTGCGACGACGGGGAGCGCGGGCAGGACGCCGGTACGCGCGAGCTGCATGAGTTCGCCCATCTCGGTCAAGCTTCCGACGTAGGAACCGCAGATCGCTACGGACTTCATCGGCAACAGCGCCGGCGAGAACTGCGTCGCACCGCCCATGAGCCCGACCACGACGAGCCGCGCGCCCTTTGCGAGCGCCGAAAAACCGAACGCGAACGAGTCGCCGCTGCCGACGAAATCGAAGGCGGCCGCGACGCCCCCGCCGGTCGCTTTTACGAGTTCGCGAGCGGCGCCGGGTTCGCGCGGATCGATCGTCGCGGCGGCGCCCGCCTCCATCGCGAGCGCCCATTTCGTCCGGTCGGGCTCGGCGACGATCGGCGCCGTGCCGAGCAGCGCGTGCGCCATTCGCACCGCCGAAAGGCCGACGCCGCCGGCTCCGATCACGAGCGCCTGCGCACCCGCCGGAAACGGGGCAGCCTTCCGCAGCGCGCTGAACGCCGTCAGCCCGGAACACGCAAGCGTGCAGGCTTGCGCTTCGGGCAACGGCGCGAAGTCGAACAGATAACGCGCGTCTTCGACCAGCACGTGGTCGGCGAATCCGCCGTCGCGGTTCACGCCGAGGGCGCGGGGCGCATTGCAAAGATGCTCGCGGCCGGCGCGGCAATCGGCGCACGTACCGCAACCGATCCACGGGAAGACGACCCGCCGATCGCCCAGCGCGACGCCTTCCGCATCGGGGCCGAGCGTGACGACTTCGCCGACGATTTCGTGGCCGAGGATCCGCGGCAGCGTGACGCTGCGCGCGAGATCGATCCGCGCGGCGTTGCCGAGGTCGAAGTATCCGTCGGCGATGTGCAGATCGCTGTGACACACGCCGCAGGCCAAGGTGCGCAGCAAAACCTCACGCCCGGCGGGCACCGGCAGCTGCTCGGCCGACGCGGCGAGCGGCGAACCGAACGCTTCGAGCCGATACGATCGTTTCGCCGGCGCCGCGGAATCAGCCATCGGTCCCGGTCCGTCCGAACGACCGTCGCAGCACCACGCGAAAGGTGCGCGCTGCCGGCGCGAACGCGCTGCGCGGCGCGAGGGCCGGCAGTTGCGCGGTCGGAATCGCAAGCCGGGCGTCGTTCAGGTTCTCGAGGTCGAACTGCAGCTTGCCGCGCCGGCCGACCTGGATCTCGAGGTTCGCGTTGAAGAGCACCGCCGCCGGCTGGCCGAGGGCGGCGTCGGCGCCGTAGTAGGTCGCACCGAACGAGATGCGCGAGCCGCTGCGCGCGTGATAGGAAAGTTCGGCGTACCCTTGCGTCTGGGCGGCGGCGACGTCACCGACGGACTGCGCGAACGACGGCCCGTCGCTCGCGGTCCAGGCTTGCAAGAGATAGCCGAAGCCCACCGGCACGAATCGCGTCAGCGAGATCTCCGCGCCGCGACGCGAGAACGCGCCGGTGTCGATCCACGGCACGGGGCCGCCCACCTCGACCAGACGGCTGCCGCCAGTCGTCGTGAAGACGTCGGCGGAAAGCGTGGTCGCCGCGTCGATCAGCCGGGCGTCGAAACCGAGATCCGTCGTCGTCGCCGTTTGTGGACCGACCGGCCCCTGCGATCCGGCCAGTGCGACGAGCGGCGCGGGAGCGAAGCCGGTGCCCGACGACGCGCGCACCGTCAGCCGCTCGGAGGCGCGATATGCAACGCCAATGCGTCCCGCGGGGCCGCTCTCGGTCGTGCTGCGGTCGCTGGCGACCGCGTCGTCGCGCACGTCGTAGGCGCCGAGCTGCACTTGCCAGCGCGGCGCCGGCCGCAGGACCGCGCGAGCGAAGAGCGTCTCCACCCGAGCGTGCGAGCCGGGCGCGAGATCGACGGCGCCCGACGCCGACCCGGTGCCGTACGTTTCGGTCGCGCCGAGCGAGAGCAGCGTGCTGCCCACCGTGCGGTCCAGTTCGAGCGACGCGCCGGTGAGCGCGTCGTCGGTCCGCGTCTCGAGCGGGTCACCCGCGGCGCTGCCGTCGCGGTGCGAGGCGACGTGCCAACCGCGAACGAGCAGCGCGCTGCGTTCGCCGTCGCGCCGGTACTCCACGCCGTCGAAGGCGAAGCGATTCGCCCCGAGGCGGTCCGAGTCGCCTTCGGAAAAACTCGTGAGGGTGAGCGCATCGCGCGACGAGAGCGCAGCGCGCGCCTTGACCAGCAGCGCGCGCTGCAGGGCGTCGGTGAGGGCGACGTCTCCGGCGGCGCCGTTCACTGTTCCGGCGACAGCGACCGCGACGCGCCGGTCGGCACTCGCGCCGCCGCCGGCGATGTCCGTGAAGCCCCCGCCGCGCCCGTCGAACCCTTGCTCGGGAAGTGCGCGCCACACAGGCGTGGGCTCCGCGAAGCGGACGTTGAGGGTCCCGTTGATCGCGCCGTCGATCGTCGGCAGGGCGGCGCTCGCGCCCGGTTCGATTTCGAGTTCCGACGTGACGAACGACGGGATCGCGCCGAGCGGGATCGTGCGCGTCGTCGCGAGCGCGACCGGATCGCCCTCGATCAGCACTTGTGTTTCGTGCGGAGCGCCGCCGCGGACGAGCGCTACGGGCGGGGCGTCGGCGGCGCCCAGGCCGCGGGCGGCGCGGTCGATGAGGATCGCCGGTTTTTGCGTGAGCACGTCGTCGAGTCCGGGCTGGCTCATGTCGCGATACGCCTCGCGCGGCACGACCACGAGCGGCGCAGGACCCCGGTTGCCGCCGCCGCGCTGCGCGGTGCTCGCCGAACCGATCGTGCGCAGCGCGCTCGACGCGACGGCGTGCAGCGCGAGCCGCACGGCGACGCCGTTCTGCCGAGTGACGACGATCCGGCTTTCGGCGGGAACGAACCCGGGCTTCGTGACGACGACCGTGTACGTCCCCGGCGGCGGCAGCGGGACGGTCGCGGCCGCCTCAGAGCCGAGGCGCACCCTCGCAGCCGGCGTCGTCTGACCGCTCACCGTGACGAGCGCGCCGCTCGCCGTCGTCCCCGGATCGGCGATGACGGTCACGACGAGGATCGCACGCGCCGTCGCCTGAGCGAGCGCTGCCGCGCCGCCGCCGAGCGCGAGCGTTATCGCGAACGCGCCCGCGAACGCGGCGCGAAGGGCGCACCGCATCAGCGCACGTTGCCGACGTGCAGTGCGAGCCGAATCGTGCGCGGCCCGATCGGCAGGGCGTTCACCAGGCCGACCTTGCCGTTGACGAGCGGCACCGGCGTTGCGCCGTCGGTGACGATCGTCTCTCCGCTTTGGAAGTTGAAGAGGTTGTCGATCGAGAGCTGCAGCGCCGCTTGCCCGCGCCGCGCGGCGATCGGCACGCGCACCGAAGCGTTCGCGACGCCGAACGCCGGGATGCCGTACGAGTTGTTGTTGCCGTAGTACGTCATGCCGAAGAGGAGCAGCGCGCCGCCGCCTTCGCGATAGTGAATTTCGCCGTACCCTTGCGCGTACGGGATGCCTTTGTTCGAGATCCCGTTGAAGCCCGTACCGGTTGAGGTGTAGTTCGCGCCGGGGACGATCGCAAGATTCGTGCCGAAGGGGCCTGCGGCGGTCGCATAGAGCGACGGCGAGACGTCGTACGCGAACGCGCGCACGAGCGCGCCTTGCACGACGTATCCGAAGCCGACGCGCTGGTCTTGGTGCAGCGAGGCCTCGAGGCCGTAGAAACGCGAGTTGCCCGCGTTCGCCGCGGCGCTGGCGTACACCGGGATCGCGGTCGTCGTACCCGGTGCGGTGTAGGTTCCCAGCGGCGTCACGGTGGTGACCAGCTGGTCGCGCACGTTCGTGAGGTATGCGTCGACGGAGGCGACGGCGCTGCGGGCGATGCGCCAGTCGCCGCCGAGATCGTAGCCCCACGACGTCTCGGGCCGCAGCGTTCCCGCGTTCTGTGTCACCGTCAGCGACGTCGCGCCCGGACGGTAGACCGACGCGGCGCTCTGGTTGACGCCGCTGAGCACGTTGAACGCCGGCGGCGTCACCGAGCCGCCCATGCTGAAGCGCACTACGGCGTCGCGTTTGGTGAAGCGGTGCGTGTAGCCGAGGCGCGGGTCGATCTCGGTGTGCGTTGCGTCCCCGAACGCAAAGCCCGTACCGGCCGGTCCGGTCGAGTAGTGATTGTCGTAAGTCGTTGCGTACGCGGCGAGGGTGAGCGCGTCGACATCGGTCGGGCGGAACGTGCCGCGCGCGAGGTACGACGTGATCGTCTGGCGCGAGCCCGCCGGAACCGACGCGCTGAACACCGCGACGCCTTTCGATGCGCCGACGGAGTACGCGTTCGTCAACGAAACGATGCGGTCGACGGCAAGCTCGTAGTCGTTCGGTCCGGCGGGATGATCCCAGGCGAACGAGCCGCCGCGCACGCGATCTTCCTCGACCGTGCGGCTGTAGACGTCGGGGATCGTCACGATTTCGTTTTGTCCCGTGTAGGTCGGCGTCGTGCCGCCGGCGGCGAGCGGCGCGCTGCCGGTGAGGTTGAGCACGCCGACGAACGGCGTCGCCGGCGTCGGCACCGAGTTCCCGGTGAAACGGTTGAGCGAGACGCTGTACCAGCGGCCGATCAGCGTGTCGTTGCGCAGCGTCGTGCGCAGCTCGGCTTCGAACAGCGGCTCGTTCTCGAGCTCGGTGACGTTCGAGGGGAGGTGCGTCGTCGGGTTGAGCGCGATCGGCGTCCCGCTCGGCGCAAGCACGGCGTTCAGCGTCTGCAGCTGTGCGCCGTCGAGATCGAACGACGACTGGTTGCCGACGTACGCGGCGGTGAAGGACGTGGAATCGCTGAAGCGCCAGCGCGCTTTCACCACCTCGCTGCGGCCGAGGAAACCGGCGTCGACGGGCTGACAGCAAGCGGCGAGCCGCACGTAGGCGTTCGCCGGATTGTTTTGTGCGTTCGCGATCGGGAACGCTCCGGCGGCCGTCCCGGTCGGCGGCGCGGCCGACGTCGTCGTGCCGATTGTGCCGGCGCCGGCGATCGTCGCACCGGACGGCAGTGCCACCGTGGTCGGGAGCGCGGAGAACGCTCCCGGCGTGCCGTAGGTGACCGCGTCGACGAGGAAACCGAATTTGCCGATCGTCGTCGACGCGAGCCCGTGGACGAGCGTCCCGCCGAAACCGTCGGAGACGAGATCGAAGGCGGTGGTACGCGTGCTGGCGATGTCGCGGGTGCGGAAGTTGACCGAGCCGCCGATCCCGTTCACGACCAGCGGGGCGAAGGCGCCCGGGCCCTTCGCGATCTCGACGTCCCCCAGCACGTAGTCGCTCAGGAACGTGGTGACGTAGTCGCCGAAGCGGCCGGTCGCGACCGGATGGCCGTCGATCAGCGTCGTCTTCTCGTAGTCGAGCGCGCCGCGCAGATTCGGCGACGTCTGAACGCCGAAGGACGCCGAGTTCGAGGACGCCGTGTGGTTCGAGATCACGCCGGGCGTCTCGTCGAACAGCCGCGCCAATTGCGCTTCGCCCTGATCGTCGAACTGCCGGCGAGAGATCGTGCTGAAGGCGCCCGGCTGCGTGTTCAGCGCCGGCGTTCCAGCGCGCGCCGTCGTCCCCGTCGAGCCGATCGTGCTGAGCGTGAGGGGTGCCAGGCGCACGGTCGTTTCCGCCTCATCACGAGAAGCGGGCACCGGGACCTGCGCGGTCGCGTATCCGGCGCGCGAGACGTTGACGCGCTCGGCCGACCCGAAGACGTCGGTCCCGCACACCGCCGCCAAGCCGGCCGCGTCGGTCACGGTGGCCGCCGCGCCGTTGCCGGAAACACGCGCCCCGGCGATCGGCCTTCCCGTCGTCTCGTCGAGCACCCGGACGCCGAGCATCGTGCCTCCGCCGCAGCCGCCGGCCGCCGCCTTGGGTTGTGCCGAGCAGGGCGCCGCCCCCACGACGACAACGAAGAACGCAACGAGAATCAAGCGCCTCATCAGGCCTCCGGCGTTCGCTTCCGCGGCGGCGAGCCCATGCGTCAGGGGCCGGTTGTCGGGACCCCGGCGGCTGTAGTACAATGAGGCGTTGCGCCCGCCCGTGCCACCCCGGCGGCCGGCGTTTTCACCCGCGGGGGAGACGGCTGTCCGACGTTTGTCGGAGGCCTCGTCGAAAGGACATCATGGCTAAAAGAGTAGTCGGGAAGATCGGTCTCGCTCTTCCCGCCGGGAAGGCGACGCCCGCGCCGCCCGTCGGTCCTGCGTTGGGCCCGTATTCGCTCAACATCATGGACTTCTGCAAGCAGTACAACGACCGGACGAAGGCTCAAGAAGGCTTCATCATCCCGGTGCAGATCACGGTCTTCGAAGACCGGACGTTCACGTTCATCACGAAGACGCCGCCGGCGTCGTTCCTGATCAAGCGCGCACTCGGGCTCGAGTCGGGTTCCAAGGAACCCAACCGCAACAAGGTCGGCAAGCTGACGCAAGCGCAAGTGCGCGAGATCGCCGAAGCCAAGAAGGTCGACCTCAACGCGAACGACGTGGAAGCCGCGATGAAGATCATCGCCGGCACCGCGCGCTCGATGGGCGTGGAGGTCGCCTGATGCGCAAGCACGGCAAACGCTACAAGAACCTCGCCGCCGCGTTCGATCACGATCAGTTGTTCGCGCCGGCCGACGCCGCGACGCTGGTGAAGAAGAACGCGACCGCCAAGTTCAACGAGACGGTCGAGATCCACATCAAGCTCGGCGTCGATCCGAAGAAGTCGGATCAGAACGTGCGCGGCACGGTCAACCTGCCGCACGGCACGGGCCGCGTGGTCAAGGTCATCGCGTTCGCGCGCGGCGACGCTGCGCGCGCCGCTGAGGCTGCCGGCGCCGACGTCGTCGGCGAGGCGGATCTCATCGAGAAGGTCAAGGGCGGCTTCGCCGACTTCGACGTCGCCGTCGCGACACCGGACATGATGCCGTCGATCGGTAAAGAGCTCGGCCGCATCCTGGCGCAGAAGATGCCGAACCCGAAGTCGGGCACCGTGACGCCGAACATCGGCCAAGCCGTGCGCGACATCAAGAGCGGCAAGGTCGAGTATCGCCTCGACAAGACCGGCATCGTGCACACGATCGTCGGCAAGGCGTCGTTCGACGCGGCGCAGCTGACCGAGAACCTCGCGACCCTGCTCGACGCGCTCGTGCGCGCCAAGCCGTCGGCGTCGAAGGGCACCTACCTCAAGTCGATCACGCTGACCTCGACGATGGGACCCGGCGTCAAGATCGACCCGACCCGCATCAAGGCCACCGGAGCGACCGCGAACTAAAGCGCGGCCGCCGCCTCTCCCGGACCCGAAAAAGAAGGCGACCGCAGCAGCGGTCGCCTTCTTTGGTGGGCGTGGACGCTGCGTGGACGGGTCTTGCGCGAGAATCCGTCCATGATGACCATCGCTCGCGGCCCGCTCGGGGGATCGCTACGCGCGGCCCTGGCGGTCTGCCTTCTCGTTCTTCCGGCCGCGGGCTGCTCCGGCGGACGCGGCGCCGATTCGCTTCCCGCCCTCGCTGCCGGCGACCGGACGCCCGCGGCCGTCGGCGCCGGCCTCGTCGAGCCGAACTCCGTCCCGCCCCCCGGCCCGCAGCTGTACATCGACGCTGCCGACGGCAACGTGTACGCGTTTCCGCTGAGCGCGAGCGGCGTGACCGCGCCGTCCCGCACCATCACCCCGCATCCCAATGACGTCAACCATCAATCGATCCAGTCGATCGCGACGCTGGCCGACGGCAAGCTCGCCATTCTACAGAACACGAACCTGAGCGGTGTCGCCCGCTGCCGCGTCGTCGTGGAACCGGCGAACGCCTCCGGGCCGTCGACCGCTCAGAACCAGTGGTGCGACCCGTCCGCCGCGGTGGCAACGTATGGCACCGCGATCGCGCGCAACGCCGCCGGCGGCTTCGACCTTCTCTACGAGAACGATACGGTTTTCGCGACGCATCTCAATCGTTTCGGGGCCGACGGGGCGACGCTCGTGAACACGATGCCCCCCATCGCCGCGACCTTGACCTTTGCGACCGATAACCTCGGGCGCGACTACCTGCTCTCGCCGAACGGCGAGGTGCGCAAGTACAAGGCGGCGACGACCGACGGTGCGGTGACCGCCGGCGACTACATCGTCGCCGGAAGCACCTTTCGGAAAATAGCGGTTGCACCGGACAAGACCGTCTACGTCGCGTACGGCGCCTTCGGCAGCGAGGTGATCGTCGCCGTCGTCAACGGCATCGTGACCCGCACGATCGGTCCGTTCGGAAAATTCGACGTCTCCTCGCTCGCGGTCGACTCGCTCGGCGAATTGTACGTGGGATTGGCGCCGCTCGATTTAAACACGGTCGCCGTCCTCAAGGTGTTCGGGCCAACGGCAAACGGCAAGGATGCGCCGTTGCGGATCCTCACGCCGACGCCGCGCCTTCCGTGCACGTGTAGAATCGCCATTTACGAGTGAAGCCGGTGGGCGGGAGCGATCCCGCCTGCTTCGCCGCAGGCCGCCGTGACCGCGCCGCGTACGATCTCTCCGATGGACCTCACCGCGGAGTTGGCGGCGCGAGCGCTCGCCGGAGAGTTCGATTCGCTCGCCGAGTCGACGGTCGAGCACGCCAAGCAGGCCGTGCTCGACTTGATCGGCTGTGCCGTTCGCGCGCGCGCCGAAAGTGCGACGAGCGAAGCGGTGGAACGTGCGGTCAGCGCGCTCGGAGCCGCCGGCGGCTGCACGGCGATCGGGTACGGCGCGGCCTACGCGCCGCAATACGCGGCGCTATTGAACGGCTGCAATTTCCACGTGCTCGATTTTGACGACACCCACGAACGCTCGTCGCTGCACCCGGGCGCACCGGTGATCGGTGCCGCGCTCACCGAAGGGGAGCGGCTCGGCAGCAGCGGCGCGGCGCTGCTCGCCGCGATCGTCACGGGGTACGACGTCGCAGTTCGCGTCGGCCTGGCGCTGGATCCGGCAGTTCACTACGCGCGCGGGTTCCATCCGACCGCGACGGCCGGCGTGTTCGGCGCGACTGCGGCGGGTGCGTTGCTGCACGGCGTTGCCGCCGCAACGCTCGAGAGCGCCTTCGGCATCGCGTTGAGCATGGCGGCGGGGTCGCTGCAGTTCAGCGTCGACGGCGCGCAGACGAAACCGGTGCAGGTCGGGTTCGCCGCGCACAACGCGGTGCTCGCCCGCGAGCTCGCCGCCGCCGGCGTCGTCGGGCCCGCTGCCGCGATCGAGGGCCGCAGCGGTTTGCTGCACGCCTATTCCGACGGTGCGGACGCCGCCGACGTGCTGGAACGCTGGGATGGCGTGCACGAGATCGACCGCACTGCGTTCAAACCGTATCCGTGCTGCCGCTACATGCACGCGGCGATCGACCAGTTGGCGGCGATCGCGCGCGAACGCAAGCTCGACGCTGAGTCCGTGGAACGGGTGCGGATTGCGTTGCCGGAAGCGGGGATGCGGCTGTGCGCATATCCGGAGGAGCACAAGCGCAGCCCGCAGTCGATCGTCGACGCGCAGTTCAGCATGTATTACACGGCGGCCGCGACGCTGGCGTGGGGTACGGTGCGCTGGGACGACTTCGCGCGGCGCGACGCGCCGGAAATAGCCGCCCTCATCGCGCGCATTACGGTCGAGCGCGATCCCGCGGTCGACGCGCTGGTGCCGGCGATGGCGGCGCTCGTCGAGGTGGACGCGGGCGACGTCCGCGAGCGCCGCCTCGAGCGCGGCCCGCGCGGTGAGCCCGAGAGCCCGCTCGAATGGCCCGAGCTGATCGAGATGTTCGAGGGCTTGGCGGGGATCGCATACGGCGCACAGCGCCGCCGGCGCATCGTCGGACTCGCGCGCGGACTCGATACGCTTGCCGACGTGCGTAGCCTGACCGCGGAGCTCGGCGCGGCCTAGAAATCGGCCCGAGGTGAGGAAATAGCGCCGGGCGCGCGGAACGGGCTGGCGCAAGGCGCTCGCTTCCTTCGCGAGCGTAGGGAAGGGTGTATGCGAGCTTCGATCTCCGCCGGCGTAGCAATCCTCATCGCGGGTGCCCTCGTCGCGACGCTCGGGTCGGCCGGCACCGCGCGCGGCGCGCGCAACGTGGTCGTCGATCCGGGTTTCGAGGCGGCGGGATTGGGCGCGTGGTCGCAGTGCGGTAGCGTGAAGGCGCGCATCTCGACCGCCCAGGCGCATCACGGCGCGCAGTCGATGCGCGCGGGTTCGAGCAATCGCAACAGCGGCGAGATCGACGGCGATGCGGGGCTGTGTCAGGCGGTGAGCGTGCCGGCGGGCGGCACGCTCACGTTCTGGGTGTTCGCCGTTTCGAGCGAGACGTCGACGCAGCGCTCGTACCAGGAGGCCGAACTGCTGGACGACGCCGGCAACACCGTCGCGATGCTGTGGCAGGCCGATGCGAACACGAACGGCTGGGCGCTGAAAACGGTCGACGTTTCGGCGTTTGCCGGGCGCACGCTCAGCCTCTACTTCGGCGTGCACGGTGACGGCGCGGCGTCGAAGTACACGTACGCCTACTTCGACGACATCTCGCTGATCGGGAGCGGCGCGACGCCGCCGCCGACGGCCGGTCCGACCGCGCTCCCGACGGCGACACCGTCCGGTGCGACGTTCGGCCCAACCGCGGCGCCGACGCCCACCGGCGCGTTCGCGCCGCCGCCTACGGCGGCGCCCGGCGCTCCGACGCCGATTCCGGCGCCTGCGGGCGGTCAAAGCGCGACGTGCGGAAACCATTGCGGGACGGAACGCTGGCACGTCAAGACGATGAGCGATCCGTTCGCGGCGCAGGTGAACCGCAACGTGCAGGTCACTACCGTCGACACGCTCTGGAACGCCGCCGTTCCCGCCGGCCTGAACGCGAAGGCGGACAACGTGCGCTTCGCGCCGTGGGAGCTGCAGGCGGTGCAGATTCGCGCGACGATCGTCGGGTGGAAGGTCGAGGCGGACAACGACTTCCACATCGTCGTCGCCGACATGAACACGCCGAGCGAGACGATGATCGTGGAGCCGCCGTCGTCAGCGTGCTCCGGCGCGTGCACGTCGGGCTACGGCGCCCTGTTCCAGTCCGCGCGCGACGCGTTCGCGCAATGCCTCGGCGGTCAGCCTTCGAACCGGTTCACGCCGATCGGCAAACCCGTCGTCGCCGAGATCACCGGCGTCCCGTACTTCGACCCGATCCACGGCCAGACGGGCGTCGCGCGCAATGGCATCGAGATTCACCCGGTGCTGAGCGTCTCGTTCGTCTCAGGCTGCTAACCGGCTCGGCGCACCCGCCGGCGGACCGCCGTCCGCGTGAAGCCGAGGCTGAGCGCGGACCGCTCCGCGGGCGAATCGGGCGCAGTCTTCAGAAGAGCCGCCATCGCCCCGCGTCCGTGGGCCAGCCCGAGCCGGGCGGTGATCAAGGCGCCGTGCACGCCGCGCCGCCGGAACGCCGGCAGCACGCCGGCCGAGTAGAGGATCGCCGTATCGCCGGAGATGCCGAGCGCCCCGACGCCGACGTCCTCGCCGCGGATCGACGCCACCGCGAGAAGCTGACCGGCCGAAGCGTTCAGCTGGGCTTGCCGGCGCAGCATTCCTGGGTCGGCGATCTGCTCGGCGATGCAGCGTTCCAGCAGCTCGCTCCAGGCTCGGCGGTCGGTCGTCGTCCGCACGGCGATGCCGTCGGCCGGCGGTCGCACGGTGACCGGGGCCTCGAGGGCGACCAGGTCGATCGGGTCGTCGGCGTAGCCGCGTTCGCGGAGCAGGGCCTCGTCGCGCACGAGCGCCGCCTCCTCGAACTCGAACGCGGCCGGCAACCCCCTGGCCGCATAGAAGCCCTCGACGACCTCGCAGTCGTCGGCGCGCAGCGGCCGGGTCGATCCGGCCCCCAGGGCGTGCGTCAGCATCGTCCCGACGACGCAGAGGGCGTACCCTCCGGCGACCGAGACGGCTCCGTCACCCGCGGTGCCGGCGTCGACGTTACGATTGCGCAGGAACGCG
>JAQBPL010000277.1 GCA_028287545.1 Vulcanimicrobiota bacterium
CGTGACGGTGGGTCAGCAGCAGCGCGAACTCGTCGCCGCCGATGCGCGCGATGAAGTCGTCGGCACCGACCGTCGCGCGCATGCGGTCGGCGACCGCCATCAGCAGCGCGTCGCCGGCCATGTGGCCCAGCGAATCGTTGATCGACTTGAACTCGTCGAGGTCGACGAAGAGGACGGCGTAGATCTGGTCGGGCCGCGAACGCGCCGTTTCGAGCGCGGCAGCAAGCCGCTCCTGAAAGAACGTGCGGTTGGGAAGCCCGGTAAGGGAATCGTGCGTCGCTTCGTGCCGCAGCCGCGCCTGGTTCGCCTCGAGCAGCCGGCTGCGTTCGACTTCGGCGCGATGGGCTTGGGCGTTGGCGAGCGCGAGGCCCATCAGGTTGACGAAGAGCTGCAGGCCGCGCAGCGTGTCCCGCGTCGGGATCTTGCCGTCGGCCGGTGTGTCGGGGCTCAGGTACCCGATCATCTCGCCCTCGGAGTCGCGCAGCACCAGGCACAGCGAGTCGCGTTCGTGCCACGCGTCTGCGGCCTCGCGCGGCGAATCGCGATCCGCCTCGCCGGCATAGATCGAGCGTTCCCAGTGGAACTCGCGCTCCGCCGGGATATAATAGGCGTTTTCGAACACCTCGAAGTGCGGGGCGAGCGCCGAGAGGATGTCCTGCTTGCCGACGCGCTCGTTCTTGTGCGCCTGCACGACGTCGTCGGTGTAGCCCAGCATGACCCGCCGGCTCATCTCGCCGGTCAAGTTGCCGTCGGCCAAGACGATGGTCACGTAGCGGAAGCCGAAGAGGTCAGTAACTCCTCGGGCGATCGACTCCAGCGCAAGGTCAAGCTCACGCAGGCGCAAGATGTCACGCGTGATCTCCAGGACGCGCTCGAACCGACGCTCCACGGACACTCATTGAAGGTATCGGCGCCGAAGCGGCAGGTCCCTAGTTGGGTTCGGCCTACCGGCCGAACCCGCGCCGTGCTCGGCTTCGCCTGCGCGGGCCGCTCAGGACCCAAATGCCACCCAGGTGGCATTGTGAGCCGGTAGCGTGAGGGCATGGAAACGTCGTATTGCTGCCCCGACTGCGGCGACGAGCACCGCAACCCCGCCGAAGCCACCCTCGGCCGCGAGGTCCGCTGCCTCGAGTGTCAGATCGAAATCGACTTGGCCCTGGAATTCAAGGCGCTCCCGATCCCGCAGATCGCCGCGTAGGCCCGTCCACTGCTCAATCTGTGGCGCCGCGGCCTACGCTAGCTGAACGCCGCACGACCTGCAGCGCGCAGCGGTATCGCCGATCATCTCCAGTTGCTGGTGCGTACACGAGATGATTGTCGCGGGCGGTGCAGCCGGCGAGGCGAGATCCCGCTGGCAGAAGCGGCACACGGTCGCCATCGCCGGGATCGTCGATCGGCAATGCGGACACGTACGCGAGCCGCCATCGAAGGGCGTATGATGGGTGCCCGCCGCTACGAGCATCGGCGGCGCGTCTACGGTGCAGGCCCACACGAACGAGACCACCCAGCCCACCATCGTCCATCCGAGGAAAAGGTTCAGCGCGAAGATCGCGCCGGCATTACGCTTGCCGCGCGCGAGCGCGATGCACGACGGCGCGAAGTACAGCGCCAGGCAGAGTACGATCAATATCAACAGCAGCCGCCCGCCTTTTCGCTTGAAAGGCTAGCTTGCTTCGGCGGATCAACCTGCGGCCCTGCGATCCGTCCTGGCCGGGGCCTCGGCGTCGGCGTCGACGAAGAGGGGGTCGGGGCGCAATCGGCGGCGGGATGAGGACGATCGTGGACGACCAGCGGATCGCGGAACGGCGCATCATCTTCGGCCCCGTCGGTGAGGCGATGACGGCGCTCGCGCTGCGCGGCCCCATCGCGCTGCTCGGCACGCCGCGTTCGCTGCGCGGGATCGGCGACGCGGCGTTCGGCGGCGCCGAGGTGCATCGCTACGAGGGCGTACGGCTGCACAACCCGCGCGAGACCGTCGATGAGGCCGCTGCGCTGGTCGACCGCCGGCGGTGCGCGACCGTCGTCGCGATCGGCAGTTCGAGCGCCACGGACCTCGGCAAGGCCGTCTCGGACGGCCGCGACGTGACGTTGGTCCTCGTCCCGACGGCGCTGGGCGGCGCGGAGATGTCGCGCGGGTACGGCGTGCTCGAAGGCGATCGCAAGGCGGGCGGCAGGCTCGCGTCGCCGGCTCCGATCGTCGTATACGACGCAGAAATGCTCGCGACGCTGCCGTCGCGCGAACTCGGCTCGATCGGGATCAACGCGTGGGCGCACGCGATCGAAGCGGCCTACGCGCGCACGCGGCATGCGCTCGGAGGCGCGGCCGCGGTCGCCGCCGGACGCGCGCTGCCGCCGCTGCTGATACGCGCGAGCACCGCGCGCGACGCCGCGCTGCATCGCGAACTCTTCGAGGCCGCGCACCTCGCCGGATTCGCGCTCGACACCCGCTCGATGGGGCTGCACCACGCAATCTGTCACGTGATCGGCGGACTCACCGGAATCCCGCACGGGATCGTCAACGCCGTCGTGCTGCCGCACGCGATCCGCGCGAACGCGCGCTTGGCGCCGGATGCCGTTGCGGCGGTGGCCGCGGCGTTCGGGATCGCGGATCTCGCCGCGGAAGCCGACGCCATCGCAGAGGCCTACGGGCTGCCGCGTTCGTTCCGGGAACTCGGCGCCCCGAGCGATCTCGTCGCGCGCACGGTTCCGCGCGTTCTCGAGCAGCGTCTGCTCGACAACAATCCCGTCCGGCCCGACGAGGCCGCCGTCGAGGCGGCCGTTCGCGGGGCATACGGATAGCATGATCGCTCGCGGTTGGCCGGCCGGGGTCGCACTTGCACTCGGGATGGTGCTGACCGCGTCGCTGACCACGGTTGGTCGGGCGGCCGAAACGACCGGTGCGCTCGTCGTGCGCGTGCTCGGCGCCAAGGGCGATGCGGTCGCCGCCGCACATGCCGCTGCGATCTCACCCTCGGCCCGGTACGACGCATCGTCGGACGCGGCGGGGCGCGTCACGTTCGCGGCGATGTCGCCGGACACGTACGCGGTTTCGATCAGCGCCGACCGGTACGATAGCAAACGCATCGACGGCGTCGTCGTGCCACCCGGCGGGCACCTGGCGCTGACCGTCACCATGACCCCCGCGCTGGTCACGATCGGGCGCGTCTCGACGGGACCGACCGACACCGGCGCGGCCGGGCGGACGACCGACACCTACACCGTGACGGGCGATCAGGCGCGCGGCCCGGCCGCGGCCAATGCTTCGGGACTCGGTACGTACCTGCGCGGCACCGTGCAAGGCGCGATCGCGCGTGTGCCCGGCGTGCAGCAGGATCAGTTCGCCAACGCGATCATCCGCGGCGGCAAAGTCGACGACGTCGTCTTCAGCTACGACGCCGTGCCGCTGCCGCAAGCACTGATCGCGGAGCCCGGCGGCAACGTCATCGGCGCGCAGCTCGCGACGACCGGACTCGGCTACACCTCGGTCACGACCGGCGGCTTCAGCATCGGCGCCGACGACGCGCTCGGCGGCACGGTCGACCAAACGCCGCTGACGGGAACGTATCCGGCCCGCACGACGGTAACGACCGGCGTCGGACTCACCCCCGGCGCGCGCACGCTGGAGGTCCAGCGCTTGTGGGCTGCGCCGTCGCTGCGCCAGCGCTATGCGGTCGACGCGTCGATCGGCAGCCAGTCGATCGCATACGGCGACGGACACACGTTCTATCCCGCCGAAGCGGCAACGTATGGGCTCTCCCTGGCGACGCGCGCGACGTGGTCGGTGTCCGGAAACGCGCACCTGCAAATCGGCCAGCGCGACGATCTCGAGATCGCCGGGCTCGCCGGCGAAGCGACGTACGATCAGTACGGCACGCCGTTTTCCGGCCAGACGTACGGCCCGTTCGACGGGAACACCACCCGGTATCCCGGCGAGCCGTCGCCAGACGCCGCGGTGAGCACGCCGACGCGCGTTCGCGGAACCTATGCGATCGAGAAGCTGCAGCTGCTGCGCTCCTACGACCATTCCTACGCTCGCCTGCGCGTCTACCGGTCGCAGTACGGCGCCGCCACCGACGCGCCGTTCTTCGACGACCTCTCGTTTCCGAACGGCGTCGTCTCGTACTTCGGCCGTCAGAGCGGCACGCTCACCGGCGCGGGTTTCGATGCGATGAACCTCGCCGGCGCGCGTCATCAGCTCTCCTACGGCATCGAGCTGCGTCGTCAGACTTCGACGCTCTTCCAGGTCGTGCCGACGCTCGATCAGCTGGTGACGGCCAACCCCGTCTTGACCTCGAAGCTCGCTTACGCGGCCGACGAATGGACCATCGGCACGCGGTTCCGCGTCCAAGGTGCGTTGCGCTACACCAGCGTACACGTCGCGCCCGGCAGCAATCCTTCGTACGACGTGGCCGCGCTCGACCCGCATCTCGCCGCGGTCGTCCGGTTCGGCCAATCGTCGTCGCTGCGCGCAGCCTTCGATCACACGACGGTCGCGCCGAAACCGCTCCAAGCGCAGCGCAACGACAGCCGCCAACCCGATGCGCCGTTCGTCGCCCTTTCTCCCGAACGCGGCACCGCGTACGAGCTGGCCTACGAACACACCGGCAACGACCGGCTGCGCGTGACCGTCTTCTCGAAGGAGAACCGCGACCGCATCGACGTCATCCCCGCCGACTTCCGCGCCGCGGCGAGCGCGGGATCGAGCCCCGGAACGGGGATCGGCGTTCCGGAGAACGTCGGAAGTCTGCTTGCAAACGGCATCGAAGCGGAGTACGAGCGGGGGCCCTTCTCGTTCTCGTCGAGCTACGTTCGCGCTCGTTCGTCGAGCGCGTCACAATTCGGGCTAAACGATCTGAACGCGCCCGCGATCGCTGCGAACCATCTCTTTCCGGTGGGATACGTCCCGGATCTCACCGCGATCGCGTCGTACCGCGTGAAGGTCGGCGCCGTGATCGTGCGCCCCGCGCTCTCGTGGGAGTCGGGCTACCCGTACGGCAACGGCCGCAAGGTTTGGGTGTACGATGCGAGCGGCACGCCGGTGCAGACGATCAACGACAACCACGTCAACCCGGGCGCGAACTACTACTTTCTCCGTGATCCCGGCCAGCCGTACGACGCCGTCACCAACCCAATCGTCGGCAGCCTGGGAACACCGGAAGGCGACGATCCGAACACCTTGCGCAGCGCGCCGCACCTGAACGCTTCGGTACACCTCGAAGCGCCGCTCTCGCGCCGCGTGCTGCTCAGCCTCGACGTCACGAACCTCTTCGGCACGAGCACGCCGACGCAGCTGCAGGGCAATCCGTACCTCATCGGCCCGCCCGGCTACACCGGCGGCAACGCGGCCTACGCGGCGTGGTACGGCACGAAGTTCAACGGCACGCCGTACGCGCTCGGCAACGGTGTGCCGACCAACGACGGCCTCGCGCCGATCGTTCCGTGGACGTACGGCACGGCCGGCTACGTGCCGTCCTCGTATCCCGAGGCCCGGTCGGTCTACTTGCAGCTGCGCGTGCAAATCTAGGCAGCGAGGAAAGGATCAGCGTGCCCTTCCCTTTCGAACTTCCGCTCGAGCCGATGGAAGCGCGGTCCGTCAAGAGTCTTCCGGATGATACCGGCGGGTGGCTCTACGAGCCGAAGTGGGACGGCTTTCGCTGCATCTGCCTGCGTGACGGCGACGACGTGTACTTGCAGTCGAAAGCGGGGCAGCCGTTGGCGCGGTATTTTCCGGAGATCGTCGCGGCGGCGCGCGCTCTCGCGCCGGAACGCTTCGTCATCGACGGCGAGCTGGTCGTGCCGGTCGACGACGCGCTCGACTTCGATCAGCTGCTCGAACGCATCCATCCGGCGGCGAGCCGCGTGAACAAGCTCGCGCGCGAGTATCCCGCCACGTACTTGGTGTTCGACCTGCTCGCACTCGACGGCACGCTGCTGGCCCATGACAATCTCTCCGTGCGCCGGCCGGCACTCGAAGAGTTCGCCGTCGCGTTCGCCGATCCGACGATTCGCCTCTCGACGGCGACACAGAACCGCATGCAGGTCGAAGCGTGGTACGCCCGCGTCGGCGGCGCGCTCGACGGCGTCATCGCGAAGCGGCTCGACCAGCCGTATCTCTTCGGCTCGCGCGACGCGATGCACAAAGTGAAGCGGCTCCGCACGGCCGACTGCGTCGTCGGCGGCTTCCGCACGTCGGCCGACGGAGGCGCGATCGGCTCGCTGCTGCTGGGCTTGTACGACGACGACGGAGCGTTGACGTACGTCGGCTTCACGTCGGGATTCTCCGCCGCGGAGAAGGCGAGCATGCTGACGAGCTTCTTGGCGATCAAAACCGACGTGTCGTTCACGAGAAACCCGCCCGGTGGCCCGAGCCGTTGGAACCGCGGCAAGGACACGACGTGGACTCCCGTATCGCCCGACGTCGTGCTGGAAGTCGAATTCGACCACGTCAGCGGCGGGCGCTTCCGCCACGGCACGCGCCCGCTGCGCTTCCGGCCCGACAAAGACCCCACCCAGTGCACGTTCGAGCAGCTGCACCAGCCGAAGGGCACGTCCCCCTTCACGCTCGCCGCCGCCAACGAGGAGTGAGCTTGCCGTCTAGCTGCACTTTGCTACCGTGCCTGTCCGGTCGAATCCGCCGTCGATAATTTCTCCCTCGACAGGAGCAGTGTAGTTCTGATAGCGTCGTTGCTTCGCGGATGCAGGATGGGAGGAGCATGGCGGAGTCTGTCGCGCTGGCGGTACCAAGAACTGAGACCAGCGAGAAGAAGCTTGCACCCCTAGCGCTCGCCGCGCTCGGCGTCGTCTTCGGCGATATCGGGACAAGTCCACTGTACGCGTTCTCGCAGTGCTTCTCGCCGCGCAACCCGGCGACACAACTGAACGTCTTAGGCATTCTGTCGCTGGTCATCTGGGCGCTGATCGTCGTCGTCTGCATCAAGTACATCGCTTTCATGATGCGCGCCGACAATGATGGCGAAGGCGGTATTCTCGCGCTGCTCGCCCAGGTCGCGCGGAAGCCGAAGACGGAGGGGATGCCGATTGCACTGGGTGCAGTTGCGCTGGTTGCGCTCTTCGGAGCGGCGGCATTGTACGGCGATGGCGTGATGACGCCTGCGATCTCGGTGATTTCGGCGATGGAAGGGCTAGAGGTCTGGACAGACGGTGCTCAGCCATTTGTCGTCCCAGGGGCGATCGCTCTGCTCGGCGGACTGTTCTACGCCGCGCACTACCTCGCGCATAATGGACCCTCGAGTCTGCGGATATTCGGTGCGATCGTGCTCTGTGTGACAGGCGCAGAAGCCCTTTTCGCCGACCTCGCGCACTTTGGGCGCGCTCCGATCGCGCAGGCGTGGTATCTGGCTGCCCTCCCCGCGCTCCTGCTCAATTACCTGGGGCAGGGTGCGCATACGCTCGCCGCACCGGGGGGCGTCAGCCACTCGTTCTACGCGCTTTTTCCCGGCCCGTTGCTCATCCCGATGGTCGTTCTCTCGAGCGCCGCGACCATCGTTGCTTCGCAGGCGCTCATCACCGGCGTCTTTTCGCTCACCCATCAAGGGACGGAGCTTGGCTTATGGCCGCGGACGCGCGAGATCCACACCTCGCGGATGGAGATCGGGCAGATCTACTTGCCGACCGTCAATGTTCTTCTAGCGATCGGCTGCATCGCCATGGTCGCGACGTTCCGATCCTCGGCAGCGCTCGCCCTTGCGTACGGCCTCGCCGTGTCCCTCACGATGCTGGCGACGACCATCGCCTACACGACGCTGACGGGTACGCGCTATCGATGGCCGGTGTGGTATAGGATTCCCGTCATCGCGCTGTTCCTCTCGTGGGACGTGCCGTTCGTCCTTGGAAACCTCTCGAAACTTCCCGACGGTGCGTGGCTGCCGCTGCTCGTCGCGTGCGCGCTATTCGTCCTCGCGGTGACGTGGGATCGCGGCCGGAGCAGGCTGATCGCGTTCATCCGGAGCAACGGCATGCCCGTTGCCGATTTTGCGATCGCGGACCACGAGCCGGCGCGCAAAGGAGGTGTCGCGGTGTTCTTATCGGCGGAGTCACGCGACATACCGGGTGCCCTAAGAAACTCGTGGATTCGCGAGCATCTCACCTCGGATACGGTGATCCTCCTGACGTTCGTCAATCTTTTACTACTTGGTCGCGCCCACAATCACGACGGACACGTCATCGCGGAGACTTCCGGTCTGGCAGCGCGTCCTCTACGCGTTCATGTTGCGTAACGCGAATTCGCTGACCGATTCGCTCGGTATCCCCATGGACCGCGTGATGAAGTTCGGCCTCAGCGTTCCCGTGTGAGGCATCGAGGGCTGGCACGGCGTCACCGTTCATTGCGGGGTTTTTTTCGATCTGGCCGCGCGCGGCTTTGGGGGTGCGGCGGTCATGAAGCGCGTCAGGTCGACGCGGCCCGATTTCTGCTGCATCGGGGACCACAGGTCGCCGACGCGCACGAACCGCTCGCGAACGTTGTCGAGCCGGAAATCGTCGATCTCGAGTCCGGCGGCGATCTCGTCCCACGCGACGGGCGTCGACACGGTCGCCCGCGGCTTCGCCCGCACCGAGTAGACCGACGCGAGCGTCTTGCCCCAGGCGTTTTGATTGTAGTCGACGAGCACGCGGCCCGACGGCCGCTTCGCGATGCGGTACTCCGCGGTGATCAGCTCGGGATGCATCCGTTCCATCATCTGCGCGAACGCCTTGGCGAACGTCCACACCTCCTTCTGCAGCGGCCCGCGTTCGATCGGAACGTACACGTGGATACCGGACGAGCCCGAGGTCTTCGCGTAGGCGGGGATGCCGAGATGATCGAGCGCGTCGCGCACGAGGAGCGCGACGGTGCGAACCGTCGCGAACGGGGTCGAGCCGTCCTTCATGGGGTCGAGGTCGAAGTGCAGGTAGTCGGGACGATCCGTGTCGTCGCAGCGCGAGTACCATTCGTTGAGATCGATGCAGCCGAGGTTGATCACCCAGAGCAGCGACGCGAGGTCGTCGATGATGGGAAACGCGATGACGCTCCCGGACCCGTGTTCGATCGAGCACGTCTTCAGCCACGGCGGCGCGTTCGACGGCGTGCGTTTCATATAGAAGAACTCGCCTTCGGCACCGCCCGGGTAGCGCTTCATCACCTGCGCGCGGCCTTGCATGTACGGCACCAAGAACGGCGCGACGTCGGCGTAGTACTGGAGCAGATCGCCCTTCGTCGCGCCGGTCGCCGGAAAGAAGACCTTGCGCAGGTTGGTCAGCGTGACCTCGCGTCCGCCCGCGGTCACTACGGCGTCCGCCCGGTCGCGAGGGATCGCGAAGGCGCTGGGCTCAATGGTGGGGGTCGTGTTTCGCGTCATCACCTGTAACCAGGAAGGTAGCGCTGGCGCATCGCCTCGGCGCGCGCCCGGAAGCCCCCGTTCGGGCCAAACGCAAGGCGCGCCCCTCTCCGCGCATCGGCGGGGCGCACATCGCCGACGCCAGCGTCGGCAGAGGAGAGCCCCACCTCGTGTCCATCGGTACCGAGATCAGCCACGACCCCGCGGTTCAGCAGCTGGTCACCAATGCGCGCGCCGCCGGCGTGCAGCTGCTGGGCGACGCGAAGACGTTCATCCACGCATCGCTCGCGCATCTTCAAGGCTCCGTCGACGCCGAGATCCCCGTCGCCGAGCAGGCCGCGATCGACCTGGCCCTCGACCTCATCCCCTCCGGAGCGACGCGCGACGGCGTGAAGGCGTTCGTGAACGCGTTCGCCACGCCCGCGGAAGCGACGCTCGGCACCGAGGCGAAGTCTCTCGTCGCCACGGCGTTCGGCATCGCGCTCCTGCGCGCCGACGCGATCCTCGCAACGGCCGGCGCGAAGTAGCGGATGGACAAAGCGAGCGCGCCCGCGGTCACGCCAACCGTCGGGCGCATCGTCCATTTCGTGCTACCCGACGGCCAGGTCCGTCCGGCGATCATCGTGCGCGTGTGGAGCCCCGAGATGGTAAACCTGCGCGTCTTCCTCGACGGCACAAACGACGCCCCGGATGGCGGCTATCTCCAGCGCGAATGGGCGACGAGCGTCCACTATCGCGAATACGCCGTCGGCAACTACGCGCCCGGCACCTGGTTCTGGCCGCCGCGCGAGCCGGTTGCGAGCGCCGATCCTCGCGGCGGTGCGGCGTAGCATGCCGCTCAGCACAGACAACGCTGGAACGCTGGCGGGAATCCTCGCCGCCCTGAAGTACGCGGGCGCCGACGATCGCCGCATCGTCCTCGACGAAGCGCGGCGGTTGCTCGTCGGGGAGCCGCCGGTCGATAGGGCGCCGGAAGCCGAGCGCGCCGATGGGGCTGCGCCAACGGATGGCGCGATCCAGCGCTACGTCGTGGAGCAGACCATTCGCAGCATTGCCCAGATCGCAAAGCCCGACGTGATCGCCGCAGAGATCAGCACCCGCTACGCAACGCTCAAGACGAGCGTGAAGATCACGCTTCAGGGCGTGCCCAAAGGCGTGTCGGGCCTGCTTTGGACGATCCGCGACGGGCGCAATGCGGAGACACCGGTCGCCGAGACTGCCGTCAAAACCGATCCTTCGATCGAATTCTCCGCCGAGCAGAACGCGACGCTCTACACGACGTTCGTCGCATACGTCTGGCCCTGGGGATTCATCGGACCCGCTGCGCCATTGGCGGCGCGATGAGACGCCGACTCTATCACGCCAACAGGACCGGGTGGCGCAAGCCACCCGCGTTCCTGGTTGCGCGATCGCGACGCTTCATCGGCGCAGTACTCGCCGCCGCCGTCCTCACCGGCTGCGGCCCGCTCAACGACTTCTATCGCGGTCAGGCGCGCGCCGACGCCGAGAATCAAGTGCAGCTGCGCGAGATCCAGATCAAGACGATGGAGCAGCAGGTCCAGATCGCCAAGCAAGAAGCCGACATCGAGGTCGCGCACGCGTACGGCATCGCCAAGGCCCAGGAGATCATCAACAAGACTCTGACGCCGCAATATCTCCAGCACGAAGCGATTCAGGCGCAGCTCGAGGCGGCGAAGAACTCGTCGCACACCGAGACGATTTACGTGCCGAGCGGGCAGCAGGGCATCCCGCTCACGTTCACGGTGCCGACGAAGTGAGGCGCGCCGGTATTGGGCTGGCGTTGCTCGCCGCGGCTGCCGGAGTTATCGCAGCCGGACCAGTTGGAGCCGACGAGACCAGGCGCGCGATGGCGAAAGCTCCGACGAAACGCTACGGGCTGCCGAGTCGCGTGCTTCAGTGGTGGAACAGCGCACAGTTCGGCACGTATCGCATCAACGCCGTCGGTCGCACCGAACGCCGCGCCGATCAGTCGAAGCACGCGCGGCGCAACAAGCGGCGACGCGAACGGCAGGCGCGGGCGTGAGCGACATCCTCGACCGCATCGACCCCGACAACAGCATTCGGTGGGCGTTGCAGAACGTCGCGAGTGGCAACGGCAGCCGCTACACTGGTGCGCTTGACGCCCTTCGGTATCTTGCCGAACGTGGCGATGTTCGCTTGCCAGGTGAGCCGACACTCGCGGAGTTGCGGGCGAAGGTCGAGGCGCTGCCGACCTGGTGCCGTGGCGTAAGTTGGGAAACGGCACTGATAGATCACGTCCAGCGCAAGGACGTCCTCGCGCTGTTCGATCCGAAGCGGGCCGATCCGGGCTTCCGCTTCGGAGACTTCGTGACGAATGCGGCGACCGGCGGGACCGCGCTCTACCTGCGCGGCAACGGCGCCGACGGGATCTGCGTGTCGACAAACGGTTTCTACGACGTCTGGAAGACTGCCGATGTGCGCGCAGCAACCGCGGACGAGATCGCGACGGCGCGCGGATGAACCGCACCGCAATCCGCATCGCCGTGGCCGCGGCGATCGCGCTTCTTGGGATGGTGGCGTTCGGGTGAAATCCAAGCCGTGGACGACACGCGAGGTCGCGATCCTGGAAGCGACGTACGCCGACGATGCGGTCGAGAGCGCCGCCGCGACTGCTGCGTCGCTCCTTCCGGGTCGAACCCAGAACACGATCAGTTACCACGCTTCGATTCTCGGCTTCTCCGCCGAACGCAAGCGGCGACGCGCGGCGCTGGGCCTGACGCGCTCGGCGAAGGCTGCGGCGGCACCGCGCGAAGGCGTCGTGTTGCCGTGGCGGATCAAGCGTCCGAAGGGCAACGTGCGGCCCGTCATGTGTCCGCGCTGTGGTGAGGCGTTCGCTGTCGCTGCGCGCGACCTCAGCGCGAACGCGCACCAGGAATCCGCTTCTGCCTGAACGCGAGGTGACCATGCGCCGCCCTCGTCAAAGGCGGCTACAGAACGCGAAAGGCGACTGACAACGCCGAGCGGCGCGCGTGGACTGTTGGCTGCGCGCGCCGTTTTTGATCTCGTATACGGATGCAGAAAAAAGCCCCGCTCGGCGTGTGCCGGCGGGGCCGAAACCTTACTCTTTAGGGATATACCGGAAGTAGCGAAGCCGCGCGTCGAGCCATCGAATGATCGACACGAAGAACGGCTCGAACGCGCGCCGCATCGCCGCGCCGAACTCGCGCTGCGCGACGGCGAGCTTGATGTTCGGACGCTCGCCGAGCGCGTCGAAGTTGACGGCCCGTACTTCGGCCTGCCGTCCGGTGGCGGGATCGATCTCGACGCGCGGCGACGGCGGGTTCGCGTCACAGACCCACGGCGGCGGGAAGGGCCACGACGGTTCCGTGCCGTTGCGGATCACGCGCACGCTGGCACCGTCGAGGCTGACCTGTATGTCGCCGCCAGGCCGAACGAACGGCTCGATCCATGCGAGCAGCTTCGCGCGATGCTCGCCGCGAGTCATCATCTCCGTCGTGCCGTCGGGATAGTAGACGCGGACGGGATCGGCTTCGCTCACGCGCTCGGCCCGCCGCTGCCGACGTTGCTCCAGTACGTCGTTCTCGCGGTCATGTCGCTGTCGGGGATGAGGTTTGGCAGTCCGCCCTCGGCGAGATACTGCGCGTGCTCATCGGCCGTCGTCGGCGGCGGGAAGTATCCGACCGGCCCGTCGTACGCGGAGAATGACCCGAGCGAGACGCATGGGTGCGAGACGGAGCCGTGCTTCGATGGGTCGAGTCCGATGCGCCCCTCGACGGCCAGCCGCGGCGCGCGCGCTGCCCCGCGAGTCACGCGCAGCAACTCGCGGCCCTGCGCGTCGAAGTACGCGAGCATCGGCTCTGCACCGGTCGCGTGCGCGTCGAACGTGTAGATCGTGCCGCCGACGACGCGGAAGCCCGGCCACGCCTCGGTGTAGAGCAGCGGCGCGCGCTTCGCTGCGGCGGAGCGGATCGGCGCTGGGATGGCGGCGGTCGCTGCGATAGCGCCGAGGGCGCTGAGGAAGAATCCGCGCTTCATGCTGGCCCGCCGCTGCCGACGACGGTGAACATCGGGTTCGGAACCTCGCGGACTCGAAATGCGGGGTCGAGGCCGCAGCGCCCGACGACTTCGGTGATCGTCGGCGACTGTGGCGGGAGGTCTTCTTCCGCGTACGGGCCTGCGGCGGCTTCGTCCATCATCGCGGCGGGCCGCCGCTGCCGACGTCGATGATCCCGAGCTCGCGCGCCGTCTGAATCTCGACGCACCGACAAGTGAAGATGTCGTGGGAATCCGGCGTGCAGGCCGCGCCCAGCGCCTCGTCGTCCATGCCACCCACTTCGCCGCGCGCCGCGCCGAGCCCCGGATATGCAAAGAGCCCGCCGCCCTCTCAGGCGACGGACTCCTACCGGTACGCTCCGGTTCACTCCGCTGATCTATTCGACCACGCCGGGCGGCGCGGGTCAAGCCGGAAACCGGAAATCGGGTTTCGGGAATCGGGTTATAAAATAACCGATCCGTTCAGCCGCCGTCGCACGTCAGCACTACCCGGCGCTCACGAACCCAGACCGTCGCGGCCGATCGCGGCCCGCACGCCGTCGCGCGCACGAGGTCTTCGTACTCGCGTTGCGTGATCGGCAGCGCGTCGGGCCCGTTCGTCGCGAAGTACGAGACGGACCAGGAGCCGCCGAAGGAGACGATCTTGATGCCGTCGCGCGCAGCGGCGAGAGCGGACGACGTCGACGTAGCGAGCGCGATCGCGGCCGTGAGCGCGACGAGGCGCCTCATTTCGGCGCCGGGGGCGGCGCGTACCGCGAGATGAGGTTGTGCACGAACAGCGAGCCGATGAAGAACGTTATCGGATGCGCGTGAGCCCAATCCAGCGCCCCGCCGGTCGGGTTCGACACAGCGGCGTCGACGGTTGCGACTGCGGCACCGGCGGCCACGGCAGCCACCGTTTTCACGGCGGGGTTCGCGATGAGGCTTCGAAAGTCAATCTTCATCACCGGCCTCCGTGCGCTTGCATCAGCGCGATCTTCGCGTGGTGCACGTCCGAGCGGAACCGGCCGAGGCTCGCCTCAAACGCGTTGCCCGGGCACGCTGTCGCGCATCCCGTATCGCGGTGCCCCTTGATCGAGGCCGTGTCGAGCCGGCACAGGAACGCGATTGCGGCCTGCAGCTTCACCGAGGCGTTCCACTGCGCGGCGGGAACCGGCGCGCTCGTGTACGTTCCTTCGTGTTCGGTGCCGAACGAGTCGTTGTCGTCGGCGCCCGTGCTTTCGTCAGCAGCGTGCGCACCGCGTATGCAGTGACCGGCGAGAAGCGCGTCGAGCGAGCCGTGGCGGCCTTCGAGGACGATGCCCTCGATCGTCACGGTGAAGTGCTGCCCCGTGTCCGACCAGTGATTCGCGTCGATGTGGTCTGCCTGGCAGCGACGCGCGACGTCGAACGCAGCGGCGAGCGCCTTCGCGTGATCGGCGATCGGCTCGCGGTTCGGCCAGTCCATGTGGTGCAGCACGGCATCGGTCGGCTTGGTCACAGCGAACGCGTGCGTCGCGGGGCGCGCGCCCCAGTCGGCGGTTGTGTAGACGACGAGGCCGCCGGGCAGTGTCTTGGACACGGGCTACTCCTTGCGATCGAGGACGGCAGTCGCGACGCGCACGACATGCGCGACGGAGGGCGACGCGTCATCATGGGCGTGGATCTCAGCGAGAACGGCCTCGGGGATCGAGGGCGGCGGCTGAGGCATGTCCTCGATCGTCGCGCCGCGCCGGCGGAAGTGGCGGATCACGTCGACCGTCCAGAGCGCAGCCTCGGCATTGTCGGAGCGCTGGCGCATGATCTCGGCGCGGGCGGCAGCCGTCTCGTCGCGCGCAGCCTTCGTCTCCGCTCGCGATGCGGCGATCTCGGCGCGAAGGGCGGCGACGTCGGCTCGGAGCGCGGTCATCTCGCCGCGCTGCGCCACGATGTCGGAGCTCATCGAGACGACGGACTGCTGCGCCTGGGCGAGCAGCTCGTTGGAGCGCCGCAGCTGAGCGCGCAGGATGACCCGCGGCGTCAGCAGCACGGCGCCGCCCAGGGTGATGACGATGCCGATCACGGTGGCGACGAGGGATGCGACCGACTGCAGCTGCGCGATCGTAACCGCGGCGATGGGAATGGGCATCGGCGACCTCCACGGAGCAGAGAGGACGTGCGTCACGGCGACCTCCAATGGTTGGCGGGCACGCAGGCCCGAAGTGTGCGATGCTGTAAGCGCGGCGTAAGAGCCGACTGCGCGGGTGACGCGCATGGGTGTGCGGCGGGTGCGCCGCAGGAGGAAGCCTTGAAGAAGTTGATCGCTGGGCTGGGCGGGCTCGTTTTCGCCAGCGTGCTCGCAGCGTGCGGTGGGGGTGGATCGTCGGCGGTGCCGGGGCCGGTGGCGACGGCGACGCCAATCGCGTACTCGGCGCGCATCGTCCAGGTCGGAGGCGCCGGGTTCAAGCAGGGCGCCTCGTCGCTGCGCTTCGTGCGGGACGTCGCAACGCCGCCGCCGGTCATCATCGACGCGCCCGAGGCAACGGGTCGCTTTACGTCCGCTTTCGACACGACGGCGACAGCGCAGGTCGTGATCGCGCCATCACCCGCGCCGAGTCAAACGCCAGTGGTGGCGTGGTCCGATCCCAGCGCTGCGCCGATCACGCTCTCGCCGTTGGGGATTCCCGACCCGACACGAATCGTCGTCTTCCCGACGAGTCTCGCCCCGTTCACGTCATCGCTGACCGCGACCGTGACGGCTCCCGCTGCGCTCACAGCCACCGCGGCGGTCGTCCAGTTGCCGCGCGGCATCCTCGGCTGTCTCGGGGCGGCGTATCTCAACGTCAGCGGAGTCGTCGCGAGCGACTATCGGGGCGGAATCACAATGACAGGCGGAGCCGCGCCGACGGCTGCGAGCCGCGTGAGTGCAGATGCCATGATGGTCGGGCCTTACTGCGCGGGTGAATATACCGACAACTCTGTGACGGTCCCGACGCTCGTGTTTCCCTACGGCGCTTCGCTCGTCTCAATGTTAGCAAAGGGGCTATACGACGTTCGCCTGTCGGACCTCACCGCGACCGGGCCTACGTCCATCGCGCCCAATAACCTCACCGTGAACAATGCCGGATCGATTATCGTGTTCAAGACGCAGAGCGGTCAGGTCTTCGCGTGGTGGATTTCCAATGTCGAGCCAGGCGCTGCGCCTGTCGCCCCAAATAACGCCGCGGACGTAACCGGACCGCTGCTTCAAGTCACGACCTAGGCGTGATCGGGGTCGATCCCCGGATGCCGATGAACCGCGTGGAGAGCAGTAAGGGCGTCGAGGAAACTCGCGCCCTTCTTCACGCCAAACGCTTCGAAGTGCTGCGCGTGCTTATCCGCCAACGGTGATAGCCAGCGCATCTTGTTGCTCGGGAACACCGTCACGCCGTCAAAGTTCATCTGCGACGGAAGGGCTTGATCGCCGGTCACGATCGCGATGTAGCCGTTATCGGTCTTGGTATGCAGAACGGACCACGAATGGAACGGATGCGTGCCCGTAAAACGCACGCCTCCGTTCTGATCAAACTCGACGAGATCGCCGCTAATGTGAATGATGTACTGCATTTTCCATGCCTTATTTATAGATGTGCATTCCGCCGCTAGAGCCACTGCCACCCGAAAATGAGGTGATGTTTCCCGCCGCGACGCTGAACAGGTACGGCATCACACCGTCTCCAACGGCCTGAATCTGACTATCGGGCGTCGGTCGCGCGTTGAGCGACGTGAGAAATTGCCATTGAGCAAGACTCATGGAGTACCAGATTAAGATATAAACAGTATCTCCGCCAACGCACGAAACCGTCTTCATTGGAGAGCCGGACGTACCCCTGAAGTTCGCGAGGAAAGAATAGTTCGTCGGTGTGGGGCTGACGAGATCGGCGCGCCACACTTTCGAGTTCGTCGATGCTGTTCCGTTGTCCATCCAAAATGACACCGTAGTCGCAACCCCGGTGCCAGCCGCCGGTGCGTTGTACTCCAGAACTGAATCGGTGGTGAGTTGGGCGATGCTGCCGACGCTGTTAAAGCCGGTCGAGTTCTTGAGTTGCCCCGTCGCGTCGTAGTTGGACGTCACAGACCGATGCGTACCGCTGTACGAAGTCGTCCCAGTCCCATCCGTCGTGTTTGTGGTCAACGCGCCCGGCGTGTAGCCCGAGAACGAAGCCCCGCCCTTGATCTGCGGCTCCGCAAGCGAGAACGCGTTGCTCGCACCCGACCACCACCACGCGAAGCACACCTTCGACGGCGGGCTCCCGGATGCGGTCCATGTGTACGCCGCCGGACTTCCGCCGTATCCGCCGGAGACGTAGACGCCAGCCGTCGGGTTCGGGATGAGCCGACCGCTCGCGTCAGGGCTGTTGCCGTAGATCGTGGCGGGCGTGACGTTACCCGCGTTGTAATCGCTGACGTCGACGATACCGACGTGCATCGTGCCGCTGCCGGTGAACCCGACCGCGGCCGAGAGGCAGTACGTCGCGAAGGCAACCGGCGTGAACGGCGCGGAGTACAGGCACCCCGTCCAGCCGCTGCCGACGCCGGGCGAGCCCACGAACGGCGCGGGATTCCCGGTGTTCGCGTTGTTCGCGGGATAGAGGGCCAGCGTCGGCGTGCCGACCTGCTTCCACGACCCCAGCCCGTGCGCGTAGGCCGAGTCGGCGACGAAGTTCGCCGTCGAGAGCGACACAGCGGAGAGGCCAGCGAGTTGCGACGGAAACACCGTCGTCGACACCTCGTAGCCCTTGTGGCCCTTGTAGTAGTAGCCGACGTCGATCGGGCCGGCACCCGCCGGAATCGCGACGGTGAAGGCGTACTGGCCCTGCGTGCTAGGCGCAATGACTTCGGAATCGCCGAGCGGTTCGTGCGTGACGGACTTGCGCAGCACGACAACGAGGTCGTCGAGCCAGTTCGGCGCGGTGCCGTACGAGCCACCGTAATCCGACGCCGCGACCTGCAGGTAGATCGGGAAGTTCGAGACGCCTGCGCCGGGCGTCGTGGTGGTCTGGTATTCGCAGACCGCGATGAGTTCGCCGGCGGAATGGTTCAACGTCGTTGCCGTGACGGTGACCGAGTTCGCCGCCACGCCGACGATCTTCGCGTACTCTG
>JAQBPL010000307.1 GCA_028287545.1 Vulcanimicrobiota bacterium
GAACGGGATGACGCCGGCGTCGACGTACTCGAGCAGGACCTGAAAATACGGCGCGCGCGATTGATCGAGCGCGGTCACGGCGGGCTCCCCGGTGGTCACAACGGGCGCGATTATAACAGATAACGCGCGCTGGCGCTCATTCGCGGCCCGGCGCCCGATCAGACCTTGAAGTCGAGGGTCGGGGTCGGATGCTCGAGGTGATAGGCGGTCTGGATGAGCGAGCGCGTCTGTGCGACGCGGCTGGCCAGCCGGAGGCGATCGGCGTCGGGAAGCGTGTCCGCGTAGTCCAGCCAGGCTCCCAGCGCCCGCACCGCACCGCGGCGGTCGATCGCCGTGTCGCGCTCGAACGAGTACGCGGCCAAGCGCGCCTGGCGCATGACGCCGGCGATCCCGGAGACGTAGGCGGCGCTCATCGCGGCGATCCTCACCATTGGGTCATCGGCCGAAGGGGAGGCCGCGAGGAGGCTCCAAGACGCTGGGCGATGCTCTCCGCCCGTACCGTCTCACCCTCAGCCGTTTTCGCGCGTCGCGCGGCGCTCGTGCTCGCGGGCTCCGGCCTGATGTACCTCTCCGCGCAGATCGCCGTCCCGGCCAGCTCGATTTGGGGTGTGCCGATCACGCTGCAGACGCTCGCGATCCCGATCCTCGTCGCGCTCCTGGGACGCGAACTCGGGACGCTCGCCGTGCTTGCGTATCTCGCCGAAGGGCTAGCCGGCTTGCCGGTGCTGCAGGGAAACGTCGGCGGCATCGTACGGTTCTTCGGGCCGACCGGCGGCTACCTGATCGGCTTCCCGCTCGCCGCCTACGCCATCGGCTCGCTCTACCGCGCCGGGTTCGATCGCAACTTCGGCTCGCGTTTCGTCGCCGTCTTCCTCGGCACCGGGCTCGTGTTCGTCACCGGCGTCCTGTGGCTCGACGTCTTCTTCTTCCACGATCTCGTCAAAAGCGTCGCCGCCGGCGTCGCGCCGTTCCTCGTCGGGGACGTCGTGAAGTGCCTCGTAGCCGCCGCGTTCCGGCCGCGGATCGGCGATCGCGCTCGGTAGCACCGTCAGCCGCACGAACTGACCGTCGCGCCCGCGCGTCGTGACCTCGCGCAGGTGCGCTTCGCGGTCGTAGACCACCCGCACGCGCGATTTCGGATCGAACGTCCGGCGGTCGCCGTTCTGCGGATCGACGTATACCGGGAGCGGGACGTCGCCGTGTTCCTCGACGTACGCGTCGACCGCGTCGTGCGTGATCTCGACGGTGACGAAACCGTTCGAATAGCGCAGCGCCAATTCCGGCGACGCGAAGTCCTCGACGACCGGTTCGAGCCGTTGATTGCGCCGGGAGATGCCGAGCCGCCGGGGCGGAAACGACGGCGGACGTTCGATCCGGCGAATCATCGGATCGTGCCCGCGTTCTGCGCGCGCAGCAAGCCGCGCTCTTCGGCGATCTGCGCGAGCGTCGCACGGGCCGACTGCTCGGCATCGTCGGCGGCGCGCAGCGCTTCGGCGATCTCTTCGGACGTCGCGGGACGGCGGAGCAGAACGCGTCCCGAGGCGTCCGTCACGGTGATGTAGGCTTCCATGCCTTCAGGGCGCCATCAGGCTTCGATCTTCTCCTCGATCGACACGTTGTACAAGAACAAGAACTGGTGCCACTCGCCGGGCAGCGTGTTGCGCTTGACGCGGATCCACGGGATGTACTTCGGCGCCTTCGGCTTGCGCTTGAGCTTCATGTTGGCGTGCTCGGGCGTGCGGTTGTTCTTGCGGTTGTTGCAGCGCATGCACGCGCAGACGAGGTTCTCCCAGGTCGAGGGGCCGCCTTTGCTCTTGGGCAAAACGTGATCCACCGTCATCATCCGCTCGCCCTTGAGGTTGCAGTACTGACAGGTGTAGTCGTCGCGCAGCAGCACGTTCTTCTTGGTCAGCGCGACCTTCTGCATCGGCCGCCTGATGTAATACAGCATCCGGATGATCGACGGCAGCTTCATCTGATAGCTGGTCGACTTGATGATCTCGTCGCGCCGATGGACGATCTCGGCTTTGCCCGAGAACAGCAGCTTCACCGCGCGCTGGAACGAGGTGATGTTGAGCGCCTCGTAGGTGAAGTTCAGCACCAGGACGTCGTTCACGATTGCTCCCGTGGTTGGCGCGGGGCGGCGTCGCAAAGGGTCGCAGAACGCAAGAAGCGAGGCGCATGGGCGGCCTCGCTTCCGAACGATGATGACATGGAGACGCAGTGGAACGGACTGCGAGAGTCGTTCCACTCGGCTGGCCTGAGCCTCGGGGCAAGCGCGCCGGACGGCATTTTGGAGGATTCGCTTCCTCGCCCGGCGTTCACCTCGTCCGCGGCGAGAACGGCCCCGACCCGGTTAGGCGCCGACGGCGGCGGGAGGCTGGCCGTTGCGCTGCAGGGGCACCCAGACCTCGTTCGGCGACGCGTTGCTCCAACCGCTCCACGCCTGCACCTGGCTGCCGGCGACGTATGGCCCGTCGCCGAGCACGTTGAGGTTGCGGTCGTAGTCGAACTGCGGCCGCACGGCATACCCGCCGACCGGCGGCGCGAAAATGTTCGGGTCCGCGGCCTGCGCGATCGCCGTCGCCGGGTTCGTATCCAGCAGCCACCCCCACGACGAGTCCGGCCGGCGATGCGCCACGACGAAATTCCACTGCGCGTAGGCGCTGTACGTGATCACGTCGCGTGGCGGATCGTACGGTGCGATCGCGAGGTTCCCGTCGCCGTCGCTGAAGAGCACGCCATCGTCATAGACGGACTGCACCAGAACGTTTGAGCCGACCGGTAAGAAGCGCCAGAAGTGACGTGCGTTCGTGACGTCGAGGGCGCTGGTGGTGATGCTGCCGTCGCCGTCAGCGCGCGCCAGCGCCAAGCCGCAAAACGACGCGAGCGGATAGCCTTCCATGATCATACGGCTCGCTTGCTCGGCAGAGACGCCGGACTCCTGGTCAGGCGGCGGAATGCGCGCGCACGCCGCCCACCATGCGCAGAAAGTACGCGTGCACGCGGTCGTCGCCGGTCAGCTCCGGATGGAACGACGTGCCGAGCACGTTGCGCTCGCGCACCATCACGCCGTGGCCAGCGCGCTCTGCGAGCGTTTCAACGCCGGGCCCGGTGCGCTCGATCCACGGCGCGCGGATGAAGATCGCGGGAAACGGCGCATCTCCGAGCACCGGGATCGCGAGCGGGACTTCGGCCGAGTCCACCTGACGGCCGAACGCGTTGCGCCGCACGGTCACGTCGATGAGATCGAGCGTCGGCTGCTCGAGATCGGCAACGTCATGCGCCGCGACGATCAGCCCCATGCACGTGCCCCAGAACGGCATCCCCTCGCGCACCCGCTGCTTCACGGGCGCCGTCAGACCGAAGCGGTCGAGCAGCCGGATCACCGTCGTCGACTCGCCGCCCGGCACTACGAGCGCATCAACCGCAGCGAGATCGTCCGGCGTGCGTACTTCACGCGTGCGTGCGCCGGTGCGCTGTAATGCCGCGACGTGTTCGATCACGTCCCCCTGCAGCGCGAGCACGCCGACGAGCGGCGCCTTCATCAGACCCCGCGCGACGCCATGAGCTGGTGATCGGCGAGCTGGCGGATGTCGAGTCCCTCCATCGCCTTCGCGTCTTCGGGGATCGACGAATGCGCTTTGAGGACGACGTCGGCGTTCTGCCAGTGCGTCGTCGCGTCGACGATCGCGCGGGCGAACGCGGCAGGGTTCGTCGACTTGAAGATGCCGCTACCCACGAAGATCCCTTCGGCGCCGAGTTCCATCATCAAAGCGGCGTCGGCCGGCGTCGAGACGCCGCCGGCGCAGAAGAGCACGACCGGCAGCTTCGCGTTCGCCGCGACCTCGCGAACGAGCTCGAGCGGTGCGCCCAGATCCCGCGCGCGCGCCACGAGTTCTTCCTTCGGCAGCACCGAGAGCTCCGCGATACCGTCACGAATGGCGCGCATGTGCCGCACCGCCTCTACGATGTTGCCGGAGCCCGCTTCGCCCTTACTGCGGATCATCGCGGCGCCTTCGGCGATGCGCCGCAGCGCTTCGCCGAGATCCCGCGCGCCGCACACGAACGGCACGGTGTATGCGTGCTTCTCCAGATGGTACTTGTCGTCGGCCGGGGTGAGCACTTCGGATTCATCGATGTAGTCGACGCCGAGCGACTGCAGCTGGCGCGCCTCGCCCAGATGTCCGATGCGCACTTTCGCCATCACCGGAACGGTGACGGCCTTCATGATGCGCTCGATCAGTGCGGGATGGCTCATCCGCGCGACGCCGCCGTCGGCCCGAATGTCGGCCGGGATGCGCTCCAGCGCCATCACCGCCACCGCGCCGGCGTCTTCCGCGATCTTCGCCTGTTCCGGGGTGACGACGTCCATGATGACGCCGCCCTTGAGCATCTGCGCGAGCCCGCGCTTGACCGTATCGGTCCCCGTTTGCCGTCCATCGCCGTTCATGTGCTGTATTGTCCTCCTCTAAAGGACCTTCGGCAATGCGTACAATGGAGACGCCGGGACCCCTTCTACGGGGGCGTCGCGGGAGGAACGACCGGCGGCTCGGTCTCGATGGCGTTCGGGTCGTGCGAGGCGAGCGGGATCGCCAGCGGCGGCGAGGTGTAAACCGCCCGGATCGTCGGCTCCGGCACGGGCGTGTGCGGCGTCGGCGTGGGGGTGGGACGGGGCGTGGGCGGCCGGGTGACGCGCGGGTCCGGAAACGCCGGATCGGTCGCGACGGCGACGACCTGCAGCCGCTTCCAGTTTTTGAGGAAGGTACGGTCGGTGGCATCGGCAGTGGGGACGGGGGTCACACCGGCGTCCACGATCGGCACGCGCTTCTCGGTCTGCAGGAGGACCCGGTCGCCGAGCTTTTGGCCCACGAGGATCGAGACGAGCAGTACGAGCGCGCCTGCGACCATGAGTACGGAGAGCCCCGGACGGCGACTAGGCACGGATTTGGACTTGCATCAAACGGGGGCGGCGGCCTCTCTGGCTTCGTGGGTGGCCATAGCGTCGATCAGGACCGGCTCGCCGATCCGGATCTCGATCATCCGGGCGGCGTCGACGCGGCGCCGGTAGGTCTCCTCGCGGAACTGCAGGACGACGTCGCGCGGGCGTTCCCGGTCGTTGCAGACGTAGATGCGCACGGCGCCCTGCGCGTCCTCGAACGCGACGGCTCCGACTTCGACCGGCGAGGTGCGCACCTCGTCGCTGACGTCGCGGCCCGCGTAATAGACGACGTACGGCTCGTCGGCCGACGCGAAGTCCATGTCGCCGACGACGATCTTGCGTTCCGCGTCGATGACGTACGAGTGGCGCCGGCCGCCCCAATGGACGCGCACCGCGGCGGCGTAGGTCCAGTCGGGCGGCAGCAGCGGCGCGATGTGGGGGCGGCCGCTGGTGCGATACCCGTCGAGCCCGCAGACGGTCTCGGCGACGGCCCAGAGGTACTTGGCGCCGGTCCACGGCGAGAGGTACATGCCGCGGTTCGTCAGTGACCCGCCGTCGAACCATTCGCCGAACTGGCCCGGCACCGTGTTGCGCGACGCGCCGCCTTCCATCGACTCGTAGATCGCCTCGAGCCAGTGCGCCGCCTCGCTGGGCGCGCCGTTGCGCGCCAGCGCGACCGCGAACCAGAGCGTGAGATCGGGCCACACGCCGCCGAGCAGCCCGAAGCCGTGCGAGGGAAAGTACCACGAGTCCGCCGTCGAGATCGTGCGCAAACCGACCGGCGTGATGAAGTCGGGCTCCATGAGGCGCTTGAGGATCGCCTTGCGCACCGCCGGCTCGGCGACCTCGAAGAGCACCGGAAAGACTTCGTCGGCCGTGAAGTTGTCCTGATAGTTGCCGTCGGTGTCGTAGTTGAGCACGAACGCCGAGGCGTCGGCGTTGAAGAGTTTCGACAGCATCGCAGCGCGCAGCGCCGACGCTTCGGCCGAGTACTTCTCCCACGCAGCCCGATCGTCGACGACGGCCGCCAGCCGCGCCGACGCTTCGAGCGCGAAGTACGCTTCGGCGTTGATCTCGGTGACCGCACCGTCGAGATTGTAGAGCGGGATGATGTTGCGCCACGACGTGATGCCGAACATGTCCAAGCCGCCGGCGCGGCAGAACAGCAGCCCGTGCGCGTCGCGCTGCGTGAGCATGTAGTCGGCGATCTTCGCGACGAGCGGGAAGATGCCGCGCAGCCACTCGTCGTCCAGCGTCGCGTTGTAGTGGTGGAAGATCGCGATGATGTGCAGCGGCGTGTCGTCGTTGACGTTGAGGTCGTACGTCGTCTTGTAGCCGTTGACGCCGCGCACGTACTCGACCACTTGACCGCTGGGCTCGAGGTTGCGGTTGAACAATTCGATCGCGTCGCGCGAGAACTGCGGCAAGAAGTAGTCGTAGCCGTGGACGAACCACGACGTGTCGCGCGAGACCAGGATGTCGGATGGGGGAGAATTCGTCGAGCCCCAGCCCTGCGGATACTCCTTGATCACGCGCAGCATGTTGCACTTCGCCCACACGACGCCGCGGTTGATCAGCGGCGCGGGGGTGAGAAAGCGCGCGTCGGCGAGCTTCTCGGCGTAGTAGCGTTCGGTCGCGGGCAGGGCGTCCGGGTCCTGCAGAAGCTGTTCGAGCACCGGCTTCGAGCGGTCGTCGCCGTCTTTGTGGAACACGACCGCGATGCGCAGCGATTCGCGGCCGCCCGGCGCGATGTCGAGCTGGTATTCGAACGCGCCGAAGATGCGCCGGCTGGCGAATTCCGCCAGTTGCGGGCTGATCTCGCCGAGGTGCGCGCCTTTCCCGAACGTGCCTTCCATCATCGCCTGCAGCAGCGTCTGCTCGCGCAGCGCGACCACCACGGCCGAGGGTTCGCGCGAGCCGCCCCACCAGCGCACCCAGCCGGATTCCTCGCCGAACGAGCGGATGAAGCGCGAGCCTGCGTTCGCGCGCACCTCCTTCTCCGGCTCGCCGTAGAACCGCTGGCCGATCAGCAGCGCCCACGGAAAAACGCGCACGCTCGCCGGTGCGGCGGAGGCGTTGTGCACCGTGACGTCGATGACGAACGAGACGACGCGATCGTGCTTGGGTCCGTGCGGAACGTAGAACGCTTCGGTAACGTGCAGGTCGCGCGCGATGGCGAACTCGGCGATCTGCGCGTACGGCAGGAAGGTGAACTCGCGCGTTATCTGGTGCGGAAAGAGCGTGTCCTCCGCGCCGGCCCGGTACGCGATCTGATGCGTGCCGAAGATGATCTGGTCGGTGTCGGCGTCCCACAGGCCGCGTATTCCGCCCTTGGGCGTCGACGTCGCGAAGGTCTTGAAATTGCCGAGCGTCAGCCCAAAGGGCGTCTGCTCCTCGTGAAGGACGTACGCGCTGAGTTCGTTTCGCTGTGCATCGAAGGTCGGTCCCACGGAGTCCCTCCTCTACCCGAGGGCGAACCACGTGGCCTCCCTGCATCCGGGGA
>JAQBPL010000310.1 GCA_028287545.1 Vulcanimicrobiota bacterium
CGTTCGCCGAAGTCGACGTCGTGCCGGAGATGGAAGCGGACGAAACCGGCGAGGTCGAGCTCAAGCCGGACGATCTGAAGTTCGAGACGTTCAAGGCGAGCGGCGCGGGCGGACAGTACGTCAACAAGACCGAGTCGGCGATCCGCGTGTACCATCTGCCGACCGGGATCACCGTTGCCTCGCAGCAGGAGCGCTCGCAGACCCAGAACCGCGAGGTCGCGCTCAACATCCTGCGGGCGAAGCTGGTTCAGCGCGCGCGCGAGGAGCAGGAGCAGAAGCTCGCCGACATCCGCGGCGAGCGGCGCGCGAACGAGTGGGGGTCGCAGATCCGCAACTACGTGCTGCATCCGTATCAGATGGTGAAGGACGTGCGCACCAACGTCGAGACCGGCAGCGCGCAGGCGGTGCTCGAGGGCGATCTCGACGGCTTCATCTGGCCGTACCTGCAGAATCGCAACACGTTCGCGCCGGTCGCCTCGTGAGCCGGGTCGACGTCGTCGTCGTCTGCTGGAACGACAAGGAGAAGATCGCGACCGCGCTCGATTCGGTCTTCGGGCTCACCGAAGTGCGGTACGATCCGAACTTCGCGCACGTCGTCGTCTCCGACAACGGATCGGCCGACGGTTCGCGCGAGTACGTCGACGAGCGGTACGGCGGGCGCGTGCAGATCGTCGAGAACGGCGCGAACCTCGGTTTCGCCGCCGCCTGCAACCGCGCGTTCGCCGCGAGCTCGTCGGAATACGTCTTCCTGCTCAACCCTGACGCCGAGCTGAAAGACCACGCGCTGGCCGAGATCGTCGCGTTCATGGACGAGCACCCGCGCTGCGGGATCGCCGGCTCGCGCATCTACAACTACGACGGCAGCGTGCAGCAGTCGATCGGCGAGTTCGACAGCTGGGCCGGCGCCTTCTTGCGCAGCAGCGCGTGGGGCGATCTCGCGCCGCTGCGCCAGTTTTCGAACGGCGCCTCACTGCGCGACTTCGCGACGTTCGACGCGCCGCGCCGCGTCGATCTCGTGATCGGGGCCGCGCTCGCGATCCGGCGCTCGATGATCGAGGCGATCGGACCGTTCGACGAACGGTTCTTCCTGTATCACGAAGAGGTCGACTACGCGAAGCGTGCCGCGGACGCCGGCTGGGAGACCTGGTTCGTTCCGGCGAGCGAAGCGGTGCACGAAGGGATGGGCAGCGCGCGCGGCCAGTACAACGTCGAAAAACGCAAACAAGCGTCGCGCCGGAAGTACTGGATCAAGCATCACGGACGCGCCTGGTACTATACGTTGGTCGGCGCGCTCGTCGGCCGCTACGCGCTCTACGCCGGCGTCGTCGCCGGCGTGGTGCTCGCCGGGCGGAGGCTGCTGCGTTAAATGTCGCTTGCGCCGGATGCCGTCACGACGTTCGAGCGAATTGAAGGGTATCGCGTGGTGCGGTCGTTCGGTTACGCCTACGGTCAGGCGAGCCGGCCGCGCAACGTGCTCAAAGCGACCTTTCGCAGCATCGGCGTGCTGATCGGCCTCGCGCCGGTCGACTATCTGACCGATGCCGAACGCGCGCGCACCGATTCGCTCGAGGTGCTGCTGCGCAAGGCGGAATCGATGGGTGCGAACGGCGTGATCGGCCTGCAATTCCAAGCGACCGAAGGGCCCGATGGTGCGACCCGCGTGCTGGCCTTCGGAGAAGCGGTGCTGCTCGACCCCGCGCCTGCGGTCCAGCGGCCCGAGGACGAGCGATGAGCCTGGTGGAGCGCGCCCGGCGCGAACGCGCGATCGAACGCGCCTGCGGGATCGTTGCGCAGTGCCGCAAGTGTGAGATCGGCGCGACGCGCCGCAATAGCGTGTACGGCGAGGGCGATCCGTGCGCCCCGCTCATGGTCGTCGGCGAGGGGCCGGGCGAGACCGAGGACAAGCTGGGCCGCCCGTTCGTCGGACGCGCCGGCGAACTGCTCGACCGTATGCTGCTCTCGATCGATCTGCCGCGCGAGGACGTGTTCATCTGCAACACGGTCAAGTGCCGGCCGACGCTCGACACCGGAACGCGCTTGGCGAACCGGCCGCCGATGCCCGATGAGATGCGCAACTGCCGGCCGTACCTCGACGAACAGATCGAGATCATCCGGCCGCGCGTGATTCTCGCGCTCGGCGCGCCGGCCGCGAAGTCGTTCATGGGCGAGAAGTTCTCGATCAGCAAACAGCGGGGCCAATGGTTCGAGGGGCCGCTGGGAATCCCGATTATTGCGAGCTTCCATCCGGCGTACATCCTGCGCCAGACCGGCGGCGCGATGAGCGAGGTCAAACGGCTGGTCTGGAACGACCTCAAAGCTGTCCGCGACCGCCTGCAGGCCGTCCCGGACACGCCCCCGCCCGAACAGCACACCCTCTTCGAATGATTGGAGCATAGGCGCAAGGTGCACGTTCCGCTGGATTTCGTGAATGCCGCAGCACAGGTCGCCACGCTGATCGTCATCTCGGCGACGGCCGTCGCCGCGATCGTGCAGCTTCGGCACGTCCGCACGGGCAATCAAATCGCGATGCTGAGTAAGCTGTACGATTCTCTGCAGTCGCCGGATTTCGTCGACGCGCGACGATTCATCGCCCGCGACCTGCCCTCGATTCTGCGCGATCCGGACCAACGCGCGCTGCTCCAGCAGGGTGCCGCCGCACCGGCATTTGCCCCCGCCATAATGCTCGGCAACTTCTACGAAAACGTCGGCATGTTCGTGAGGTTGGGCATCGTCGACCGTGAAACGGTATGTGAGGTTTGGAGCGGGCTCATCTCGGAAGCATGGTCCAGCTTGGCGCCAATGCTCGTGCAGATGCGCAATGAACCGAACGGCTTCGACATCTGGGAGAACTTCGAGTACCTCGCGATGCAGGTCGAGGACTGGAAGGCGCAGCATCCGGCCGGCACGTACCCGCGCGGAGCCCGCCGCCTGGCGCTGCCGGCCCCCTGTCACCCCGAGCTTGTCGAGGGGCCCTCAAATGGCGGCTCGCCGGATCCGCCGCACCGCAGGCCACCCCAGATCGTCGGCGCGACGGCCGAAGCGAATGCCGCGATGCGTGACGAGGGCGGCTCGATAAGCTCGCGGTGAGGGTGTGGCACAATACCGTGTCATGCTCAGCGCCCGGGAACTCTGGATTCGACGAACAGGTGCGAAATCGGCGCGACCCGCCGGCCCTGGCGCTCCTTGAGTTCTTTCTGCTTAGCGCTTGCAAGACGCCGCCTTAGCTGATTGACGCTCTGTCGGCGCTCGGCGCGCAGGGAATCTCCGTGCTATGACTGCTGCATGTCCACGATGAGGCTCGATGCGAAGCGCGCGCTCCACTTCGTGCTTCTCATGGGCGTGGTCAATCTTTTCGCAGACATGACGTACGAAGGCGCGCGCGGTGTGGTCGGCGCGTACCTCGGACATCTCGGCGCCAGT
>JAQBPL010000365.1 GCA_028287545.1 Vulcanimicrobiota bacterium
CGCCTTGCGCTCGTGCATCGATTCGACGACGCGCAAGTCGACGCCGACGTGCGCGACCTCGCGCTCTTCGAGGAAACGCGGGATGATGCCGATCACCTCGCCGCCCGCCGCGAGCGCGGCGTCCGCCACGGTGCCCATCAAACCGATCCGCCCGCCGCCGTACACGACTCCGATGCCGGCCTGGGCGAGGGCGGTGCCGAGCGCTTGCGCGGCGGCGACGAACCGAGGATCGTGTCCCGGCGACGATCCGCAATAAACGCAAACGCGCACTAGCCGTCCGCCCGGCGTTCGGGGGACGAGCAGACGACGGAGATGACGTACATTCTGCCGTCTTCGACGGCGTCAGGCCGCGGCGCTTCCCAATTGCGAGGTGCACGCCTTGCAGCGCGTCGCGGCAGCCGGGACGATCTCGAGGCAGTAGGGGCAGGGCTTGACCTCAGGCACGGCGTCGGCCCTCGTGCGCAACTCGGTAATCCGCTGCATAGGAACGACGACGAAGAAGTAGATCGCCGCCGCGACCAAGACGAACGAGACGAGCGCGTTGAGAAAATCACCGATCATAAAGCGGCTGCCGTTGACGGTGAAGGCGAGCCCGGCGAAATCCGGCTTGCCGACGAGCGCGGCGATGATCGGGGTGATGAGGTCTTTGACGAACGCGGTCACCACGGCGCCGAAGGCGCCGCCGATGACGACCGCGACGGCCAGATCCACCACGTTGCCGCGGAACAGAAAGGCGCGAAATCCACTCAACATGGCGTCGGGTTCGACGCCGCCCGGGCGAAGTCAGCCGCCGCGCAGCGCAGCCAGCACGCGAGCCAGTCAAAGCCGAGCGACGCGGTCGCGACGAAGGCGCGACGTCCCGTACGCCGTCGTCTACGGCGTCGGCGCCAACGCAACGCGCTGCTGAGACCTCGAACTCGGCCGCGCGATCTTCAAGTCTGGCTCGAAGACGGCGCTGACTGTCATTGCGAGCTTGTCGAGCAACCCCCCTCGTCGGCCTGAGCGCAGTCGAAGGCCGACCCCTTGCCTTGGCGGTCACGATGCGCGGTCGCACCTCGGCTTCGCTCGGCGCGAGACGGGGTTGCTCGACAAGCTCGCAATGACATACAGCGACGAGCTCGCCGTGGCGATCGTTTACGAGATCGTGACTGATTTTGTGATGAGGTAGCCGTCGAGGCCTTCGGTTCCGCCTTCGGAGCCGTAGCCGGATTCCTTGACGCCGCCGAACGGAATCTCGGCGAACGCGATGCCGAAGTGGTTGATGCCGATCATCCCAGCTTCGATCTCGTTGCCGAGGCGAATCGACTCCGCGACGTCTTGCGTGAACGCGTACGCGGCGAGCCCGTACGGCAGCGCGTTGGCTTGCGCGATCGCTTCGTCGAGCGTTTTGAATTTGGTGATGACGGCGAGCGGTCCGAACGGTTCTTCGCTCAGCACGCGCGCGTCGGCTGGGACGTCGGTCATGACGGTCGGCGCGTAGAAGAAGCCCGGCGAGTCGATCGGCGCGCCGCCGGTGCGCACTTGTCCGCCGCGCTGCGTCGCGTCTTCGATTATCGCGTGGATCGCGTCGCGCCGGCGTTCGTTCGCGAGCGAGCCCATCTGCGTCTTCTCGTCAAGCCCGTTGCCGACGCGCAGCGACGACGCCTTCGCCGTGAACTTCTCGGCGAATGCTTCGTACACCGACTCCTGCACGAAGAACCGACTCGGCGAGACGCACACCTGTCCCGCGTTGCGGTACTTCGCGGAAGCGGATACCGCGACGGCTTTGTCGAGGTCAGCGCGCTCGCTCACGATCACCGGCGCATGACCGCCGAGTTCGAGCGTCGCGCGCTTCACGCCGTGCTTCGCCGCCAGCGCGGCGAGATGCTTGCCGACGGCGGTCGAGCCGGTGAACGAGATCTTGCGCACGATCGGCGAGGCGATCAGCGTCTCGGAGACGTGCGGCGGATCGCCGTACACGACGTTGACCACGTCGTCCGGCAATCCGGCATCGCGCAGCGCGTCGTAGAGCGCAAGCGCCGTTCCGGGCGTCTCCTCCGAGGGCTTGATGATAATCGAGCAGCCCGCGCCGAGCGCGCCCGCGAGCTTGCGACCGGGCGTGATCGCGGGGAAATTCCACGGCGTGAACGCCGCGACCGGACCGACCGGTTCGCGCAGCACCGTCTGGCGAATCGCAGCGCTGCGCGCCGGCACGACGCGCCCGTACGCGCGGCGGCCTTCTTCGCCGGCCCATTCGATGATGTCGGCGGTGGCCAGCACTTCGAGGCGCGCTTCGATCAGCGGCTTGCCTTGTTCGAGCGTCATCACGCGCGCGATTGCGTCGGCCCGCTGGCGCACCAGCCGCGCCGCGTCGCGCAGGATCGCGGCGCGGTCGTACGCCGGCGTCGCGCGCCAGCGCGCGAACCCGCGCGCGGTCGACTCGAGCGCGCGGCGAAGGTCGTCGTCGGTCGCGATCGGGACGCGGCCGATCGCCTCGCCGGTCGCGGGATCGTGCACCGGCAAAGACTCGCGCTGGTCGGCCGAGATCGTCTCGGTGCCGATGACGAGCCGGAGGTCGGCGTAGCTGGTCGTTGCGGTGGTCGTCATGTTTGCGAAACCTCGGGGTCGGGGGAGAGACGTGCTGCGACCCGAGAGGGCGCAATCGCCCCGGGGTCGCAACGGGGCGACGTGCCTGCAGAACTCACGGTCGAGACGGCGGACGGCAAAACGTTCTCGGCGTACTTCGCCTCGACGGATGCGACCCCCGCGCCGGGGATCATCGTGCTGCCGCCGATCTTTGGCGTCGACCGTCAGATGCGCGATCTCGTCGATCGCTGCGCGCAACGCGGCTATGCGGCGGCGGTACTGAACCAGTTCTGGCGTGACCCGCAACCGCAAGAATTCGCTCGGACACCGGAAGAGCGCCCGCTTGCCGTCGCCCGCGCAGCGCGTGTCGACGTCGACCAACTCGTGGATGACCTCGACGTGGCGATCGCGGCCCTGCGCGACCGCCCGGAGTGCAACGGGAAGATCGCGGTGATGGGCTACTGCTTCGGCGGCCGCTA
>JAQBPL010000352.1 GCA_028287545.1 Vulcanimicrobiota bacterium
GCGCGACCAAGATCTGGTCGACGACGTGGCCGATCTCTTTCTCCTTGGCGAACGCCTTGACGCCCTTGCCGCCGCGCGAGGTGTGGCGGTAGTCGTCGATCGGCGTGCGCTTCCCGAACGCGTGCGAGGTCACGATCAGCACTTCGCGCCGCTCGTCCTCGACCACGTCCATCGCGACGATCTCGTCGCCCGGGGCGAGCGTCATCGCCTTGACGCCGCGCGCCGGGCGGCCCATCGGCCGCACGTCCTTCTCGTTGAAGTGCACGGCCATACCGTCGTGCGTCGCGAGGATGATGTCGCGATCGCCGCGGCTGAGATCGACCGCCAGCAGCTCGTCGCCTTCGTCGAGACCGATCGCGATGAGGCCGTTGCGCCGCACGTTCTCGAACTCGCCGAGCTTGGTCTTCTTGATGACGCCGTGGCGCGTCACCATCACCAGATACTCTTCGGTGTCGAACGCGCGCACCGGGAACAGCGCGGTGACGCCTTCGCCCGGCGGCAGCTGGAGCAAGTTGACCAGCGCCGTTCCGCGCGCCTGACGCGTCGAGTCGGGGATCTCGTACGCCCGCAGCCGGAACGCCCGGCCCTTGTTCGTGAAGAACAGAACGTACTGGTGCGTCGTCGCGACAAAGAAGTTGCGGACGACGTCTTCTTTCTTGAGGTTTGAGATGCCGATGACCCCGCGCCCGCCGCGGTTCTGCGCCCGGAACGTATCGACCGAAACGCGCTTGATGTAGCCGCCGACCGTTGCGGTCACGACGACGTCGGTGTCGGCGATGATGTCTTCGATCGAGAGCTCGCCCTCGAGCGCCTCCACCGGCGTGCGGCGCGGATCGGCAAGCCGCTTGCGGACGTCGAGCGTCTCGTCGCGCACGACCATCAGCCGGCGCGCCTCCGACGCGAGCAGTTCCTTGAGGTCGTGGATCGCGACGATGAGGCCGTTGTACTCGTCCTCAATCTTCTGCCGCTCGAGGCCGACCAGCGTCCGCAGCCGCATATCGACGATCGCTGCAGCCTGAATGTCGTCGAGGCCGTTGCCGATCTCTTCGTTGAGGTCTTGCGGATCGGCACTCGGCGGCGTGACGGAGGCCGGAAAGCGCGCCATGAGGTTCGCCTTGGCTTCGTCGACCGTCGCGCTGGCGCGGATGATGCTGATAACTTCGTCGATGTTGTCGAGCGCGATCCGGAAGCCGCGCAGGATCTTCGCGCGGTCGCGCGCCTTGGCGAGCTCGAACTCGGCGCGCCGACGGATGACTTCCTTGCGATGATCGATGAAGTGGTCGAGGATGTTGCGCAGGCTGAGCACCTGCGGTTCGAGCGGCGAGGTCGCGCCGGTCGTGTGCTCCATCCGATCGCCGCGGCGCACCGGGACGAGCGCGAGCATGTTGAACGCGAAGCTCGACTGCAGCGGCGTCTGCTTGTAGAGCTGGTTGAGCACCACTTGCGGCGTCGCGCTGCGCGCCAGCTCGACGACGATGCGCATCCCCTTGCGGTTCGACTCGTCGTCGAGCCGCACGATCCCGACGATGCGCTTCTCTTGGTACGCTTCGACGATCGCCTCGACGACGCGCGTCGTCGAGACCTGGAACGGGATCTCGGAGATGACGATCTTGTAGCGGCCTTTCTCCTCGACGATCTCCGCCTTACCGCGCAGCGTGACCGAACCGCGACCGGTCTTGTACGCGAGCCGGATCGCCTCTTTTCCCATCAGCACGCCGCCGGTCGGGAAATCGGGGCCGAGAACGATGTCCGCCAGCCCGTCGTCGAGCTGGTCGTCGGTGAGGCCCTTGCCGTTGTTCTCGATCAGGTAGCCGATCGCGTCGCAGATCTCCCCGACGTTGTGCGGCGGGATGTTGGTCGCCATGCCGACCGCGATGCCGGAACTGCCGTTGATGAGCAGCTGCGGCAGACGCGCCGGAAGCACGACCGGCTCTTCGGTCTGGTTGTCGAAGTTGGGGATGAAATCGACAGTGTTCTTGTCGATGTCCGCCAGCATGTCGAGCGCCGGCCGCGCCAGACGCGCTTCCGTGTACCGATACGCGGCGGCGCGGTCGGGCGAAGGCGAACCGAAATTGCCGTGCCCGTCGACCAGCGGATATCGCAGCGTGAAATCCTGCGCCATGCGCACCAGCGCGTCGTACACCGACGAGTCGCCGTGCGGGTGATAGCTCTTGAGCACCTCGCCGATGACGCCGGCGCACTTGCGATGCTGCTTCGAGGGATCGAGCCCCATCTCGCGCATCGCGTACAGGATCCGGCGCTGCACGGGCTTGAGCCCGTCGCGCACGTCCGGCAGCGCGCGCGAAGCGATGACCGACATCGCGTAGGAGAGATAGCTCTCCGACATTTCGTCTTCGACGGCGATGGCGGACATGCGAGAGTCGTTATTCACGGAATCTTTCTAACGAGGAGGGGGCAGTCGCGCCGGCCGCGGCCGCAGCCAGACCGGCGAGGGCGCGGTCGAGCGCCGTTTGCGCCTGGGCGACGCGACCGTGCAACGCCTCGAGGTGGGCGTCGAATCGAGCGTCGAGTTCGGCGAGATGGTTCGCGGTGGCGGGGCTGGCCGTCACCGCTTAGAGGCATCGCGCTTGAACAGCGCTCCAACGAGATAACCGACCACGCCGCCGGTGAGTGCGCCCGCAAGCGCGATGACGAACAGCCGGCTGGCCAGCCCGCCGCCCACGTCCAGCGTGAAGAAACGCGCGGTCAGGACGGCAGTTTCAAACGCCGCCGCGATCACCGAGCAAACCGCCCCGGCGATTATGCCGACCAGGACGTCACTCATCCGCAGAAGCACCTATCCCTATTCTGACTGTGAAGGAGGACGTCCTCGACGGAGGCCCGGCGCTCGACGCATTCGCCCGCCGGCTGGCTGCGCAACTCGTTCCGGGCGACGTCGTCGCCCTGCGCGGGCCGCTGGGAGCCGGAAAGACGACGCTGGTCCGCGCCCTCGTGCGCGCCCTGCACGGCTCGGACGACGCGGTCAGCAGCCCGACCTTCGTCTTCCGCCATACCTACCTCGGGACGCCCATCATCGAACACGTCGACCTGTACCGCATCGAGGACCCCTCCGAACTGGCCGACCTAGCGCTCGACGACGCGCTTGGCGCCGACCGGATCGTCCTGATCGAATGGCCCGACCGCGCCGAGGAGTGGCTCCCGGCCGAACGGATCGAGGTCGCCATCGAGGGGGTCGGGGACGGCCCGCGGACGATTCGGGTGACCCGGTGAGGGTGCTCGCCCTCGACGCGGCGCTGGGGGGATTCTCGGCGGCGCTGGCGGACGGGCCGGAGGTCCGCTCGGTCTCGACCGGCGCCCAGGACGCGTTGGAGCGCGGGGTCGGGCTCCTCGAGGGGCTCCTGACCGAGGCGGGCCTGAGCCTCCGCGACCTGGACCGGATCGCGGTCGGCCTCGGCCCCGGATCGTTCACCGGCGTGCGCATCGCGGTGTCGTATGCCAAGTCGCTGGCCTATGCGACCGGGGTCCCCCTGGTCGGCATCTCGTCGTACGATGCGCTCGAACCCGACGACGCGCCGCTGCCGGTCCTGACCGTGGTCCATGGGCGCCGCGGCGTGATCTGCGCCCGCCGCCGCGACGCCGCCGGCGAGGCAGTCGCTTGCGGTCGGACCGCCGAGGTGCTCGATCGTTTATTGATTGGGCCACCGGGCGCGCTTGCCGTGAGCGGGAATACGGAGGGCGTGCTTTCGGAAATCGCCGAACGCGGCTGGACCGTGCGAGTGCTCCCATCCCGAGCGAACGTCCCCGCCGTCGCCATTGCCCAGCTCGCCACCACCCGCCCGCCGAGCCGGACCCCGCACGCCCTAGCCCCCGACTACGGCGAAAGCCCCGCGGTGCGCCTGCCGGCCTCAGTTACACGGCGCTCCGCCCCTGGCTCCGCGCCCCCCACCGCCTATGGCGGCGGGGCCCCCAGACGAGGCGCGCCTTCACCGTGACGAACATTGCGCCATTCCCCGAGGGGCGCGCCGCTGACATGTTGCCGTCGCTCACGTGAAAGCCGAACTCTATTCGGCTGGGTCTGACTCGCCGAGGCTGGAGATTGAGGCGATGACGGCGGCGGATTTGCCGGCGGTGCTGCGGATCGAGGCGTTGTCGTTCTCGACGGCGTGGCCGCTCAATGCGTTCGCGAACGAGATTCGCGACAACAAGCTCGCGCATTACTTCACCGGCAGGCTCGACGGGAAGATCGTCGCGTACGGCGGCATCTGGGTCATCCTCGAAGACTCGCACGTGACGACGATCGCGGTGCACCCCGATCAGCGCGGCCTCAAGCTCGGCGAAGAGATGCTCCTCAAACTTCTCGACGAGGCGATCGCGCAAGGCGCATCGTGGATCACGCTCGAGGTGCGCGAGTCGAACGACGTCGCGCAGAAGCTCTACCGCAAGTACGGTTTCACGACGGTGTCGACGCGCCGCGGCTACTACAGCGACAACGGCGAGAACGCCCTGGTGATGTGGGCCGGCAACCTCAAGGGCGAACTGTACGCGGCCCGCCTGCGCGTGCTGCGCGGCGCCCTCGACGCGGAGATCGCGCGCCGTCCTCCGAACGGCATGGGATGACCGTCGCGCCGCCGACCGTCGACCTGCTGCACCGCCCGCTCGCCGCGCTGGTGCGCGCGTACGGCTCGCCCGTTTCGGTGGCGACGAAGGACGATGGACAACACGTGTTCTTCGGCGATGGTGCCTCGTCGGTCGAGGCGATCGTCGATGACGATGCGACCGTGCACGCGTTCGACGTCGCCTTGCCCGCCGGCACGCGCTATGCGATCGACGTCGACGGCGTCCCGCATACGCTGACGTTCGGCACGACGACGTCGCTGGGCGCGCGCAACGAACTCGCCGCCGATGCCGAAACCGAAGGGGCGAATTTCCGCGTTTTCCGGCGCGGACCCGACTCCGATTTCGTGCTCGTGTTCGATGCGAACACTTCGCTGCTGACGCACGTCGTGATCGGTGACCGCGCGACGCTGCTGCGGCTGGGATATCTCACCGATCCGCGCCCGACGCAAGCGCGGTTTCCGTTCACCGCTCCCAAGCTCAAGCACAGCGGCGTCACCGACGGAAGCGGCGCCGCGGCGACCGTGCTCCGTCTCGACCTCGATCGCGGCGGCGTCGTGCGCAAGGTCAGCGTGATCGTGCCGAGCGGCGACGACGCGTACGACACGCAACTCGTCGCGCGGCTGGGCACCGATGCGTACGAGCCGGCGAAACTGAGCGGACGCCCGATCGGCGGAAGCGTGCTGCGCGAGGTGCGCCACTGAACGGCGGGCTCGCGTTCGTGCGCATGGCCCGCGCCGTGCGCGCCCAGATCGGCCAGCGCCATCGCGTCGAGCACGTCGTGCGCGTTGCGCGGATGGCGGAACGACTCGCGGCCGCGCACGGATTAGCGCGCGAACCGGCCCGAACGGCCGGCATGCTGCACGATCTCGCGCGGCTCTACCCCGCCGAGCGGCTGATCCGTGAGTGCACCGAGCGCGGGATGGCAATCGACGACTTCGAGCGGGCAAACCCGATCGTGCTCCACGCGCGGCTGAGCGCCGAACTGGCCCGCGAGCGCTTCGGGGTCGGCGATGAGGGCGTGCTTTCGGCGATTCGCAAACACACGGTGGCCGATGCGGTCATGAGTCCGTTGGATGCGGTCGTTTACCTCGCCGACGGGCTCGAGCCCGGGCGGGACTATCCCGAGCGGGCAGCCTTCGCCGCGCTCGCGGCACACGATCTCGGGGCGGCGATGCGCGCCGTGCTGGCTTCCACCATCGACCATCTGCGGCGACGCGGCCTCGCGGTCGCACCGCAAACGCTCGCCGCGGCGGCTGCTTACGGGCTGACCGCCATCCCACAGGAGAACTGCCCTGCCTGAACTCGATCTCGTCGACCTCGTCCGCATCGCGGCCGAGGACAGGAAAGCCGAAGACATCGCGATCCTCGATCTGGCCGGCCGTACCATCGTGGCCGACACGTTCGTCGTCGTCACCGGCCGCTCGGTGATTCAGACCCGCTCCATCGCCGACGCGATCGTCGAGCGGGCCGAGGAGGCCGGCCTGCGCCCTCGCACCGAGGGCAACGCCGACGGCGGCTGGATCTTGATCGACCTGGGTCACGTCGTGGCCCACGTCTTCACGCCGGAGCAGCGGCAATTCTACAACCTTGAACGGCTTTGGGGCCGCGTCGCCGAAGCCCGCGCCGAAGCACAATGAAGCCGAAACCCTACCGTACCAGCCCGACCAGCCGCCACTGGAGTCGCCTGACCAAAGCGTTCGTGTGGATCTTTCTGGTGATTTTCATCGTCACGTCCGTCGGCGTCGCGCTCTTCGTGGTCAGATAGGGCTCGCTCGCAACTTCCCGCCCACGGCCGGGTACTGGTATCACGGAGGACACCTCACCGATGAAATTCCTTGCGGCCATGGCCGCGCTCACCGTCGCGGTTGCGACGACCGTCGTGCCGGCGTTCGCGCGCACGAGTTACGTCGTCGACGACGCGCACATGCTTTCGCCTGCGGCGATCGCGCAGATCAACCAGAAGGTCGGCGATCTCAACGCGCAGACCCACAAGGAAGTCGTCGTCGTCACCGAGCCGTCGCTGAACGGTGAAACGCCGCTGGCGGCGGCGGAGAAAGCGTTCGCGCAGCAGCAGGTCAACGGCGTCGAGATCTTCATCGCCAAGGCGGAAAAGAAGATCGAGATCGTCCCCGATCGCGCGTCGCGGCAGTTCTTCCCGAGCGGCTCGTTTACGCCGATCTATCAGGCGATGGCGGCCGACTTCAGAGCCGGCAACATCGATCAAGGCGTCGAAACCGGCGTCGACCTGATCATCAACACCTATCGCGGTCACGAATCCTCGCTTCGCCGTCAGCCTGCGGGCGCATACGGCGGGGCCACGCACCGCAGCAACACCGGAGGCGGTTTCAGCATGGCATGGATCTGGTGGATCATCGCCCTAGCGCTTATCTTTTTCATCATCCGCGGAATCTTTCGCGCGATGTCCGGCCCGCGCATGATGCCTCCGGGCTATGGCGGACCCGGTTACGGCGGCCCCGGCTACGGCGGCGGCCCCGGCTACGGGATGGGCGGCGGCATGGGCATGGGCGGCGGCGGCTTCTGGAGCGGATTGCTCGGCGGCCTCGGCGGTGCGTGGCTCGGCAACGAAATCTTCGGCGGCAACCGGAACAACTTCGGCGGCGACGGCGGCGGGTACGGAGCGGCGGGCATGGATCCCGGCAGCAACCCTGACGCGAGCGGCTGGCAGAACGATGCCGGTCAAGCCGACACCTCGAACGCCGCCGGCGGCGGCTGGGGCGACTCCGGCGGCGGCGACGGCGGCGGCGGCTGGGGCGGCGGCGGAGACAGTGGCGGCGGCGGCGGCGGAGACTCCGGCGGCGGCTGGTAACCGCGACCTACACCTACGACGAGAAGAGCGCCCGGGGAAACCTGGGCGCTCTTCTTTTTGTCGTCATCGCGAGGCTCGCGTGGCATGGTGTCATTGCGAGCTTGACACTGTCGCTCACAAATGACACTGTCGCTCGCAATGACCGGGCGTGACGTTAGATCTGGAAGTCGAGGAAGAAGTCTTGGTCCATCGTTTGGGCGGGGAGTTCGCCGTGCGATTGGCGGACGACGCGGGCTGGGATGCCGGCGACCGTCGTCCAGGGCGGGACGGGACGGAGGACGACGCTGCCGGCCGCGATGTTCGCGCCTTCGCCGACGGTGACGTTACCGAGCACGGTTGCGCCGGCGCCGAGCAGCACGCCGCGCGCGACCTTCGGATGACGATCGCCGCTCTCTTTGCCGGTGCCGCCGAGCGTGACGCCGTGCAGGATCGAGACGTCGTCGCCGACCACCGCGGTCTCGCCGATCACGACGCCCGTGCCGTGATCGATGAACACGCCGCGTCCGAACCGCGCGCCGGGATGGATGTCGATCGCGAACACGTCGTTCGCGCGGCCTTCGAGGAAGGTCGCGAGTTCCGCACGGCCGCCCGTCCAGAGCGCGTGCGCGACGCGGTGCCACTGCAGCGCTTGAAAACCCTTCGCGTAGGCGAAGGGCGTGACGTGATCGTGGTAGGCTGGGTCGCGCGCGACGCTTGCGATCAAATCGATCGCGGCACTCTCGGCGATGTCGGGATGATCGCGCAGCACGCCCACGACGAGCGCGACGAGCGCGCCTTCGCCGACGTCCTCACAGGCGAGCTTTGCGCCGAGCAGATGCGCGAGCCCGTCGGAAAACGACGTGCGGTCGAGGACGGTGCGGCGCAGCATCGCGCCGAGGATGGGCTCCGCCGCGACGATGCGTTCGGCATCGGTCTTCAGGGTCGCCCACAGGGTTTCGACCGCCGGACCCTCGATCGGAATCGACGGCCGCGCAGAATCGGACACGCTCATGGCCTCTCGGACCCGGACGGCGCGACGGTTCGTTGCAGTTCCGCGGCCTCGGGAACGCGCTCGCCGCGCAAGAACGCCGCCAGCATCGCGTTGACGGTCTCGGGCGCCTCCTGCTGCACCCAGTGCGAGACGCCGGGAAGATAACGCAGCGTCAGATCGCGGACGTACCGCTCGGTACCGTAGGTGGTCTCCTTACAGAGCGCAACGTCTTCTTCGCCCCACACCATGAGCGTGGGAACGTCGATGACCGGGATTCCGAGCTTCATCTGCTCGCGAATACCGCCGCCGCGGAAGTTCGCGCGGTACCAATTGATCATTGCGGTCAGCGCGCCGGGCTGCGCCGCGTTCTCGCGGTACACGTCGAGCACGTCGCGCGGAAAGCGCGACTTGTCGACGGCGCTCCCGCGGATCATGCGGGCGATCCGCGCAGCGCGGTTGCGGCCCAGCATGAATTCGGGCAGCCACGGAAATTGGAAGAATCGGACGTACCAGGATTTCTTGCGCTGCGCCGGCAGATTCTTCGCGACGTCGCGAAAGAGCACCGGGTGCGGGACGTTCATGATCACGAGTTTCTCGAGCGGCCGCGCGTTTCGAATGGCGAACCACCAGGCGACGATCGCGCCCCAGTCGTGCGCGATCAATGTCACCGATTTCGCGCCGGACGCGTCGATCAGCGCGGCGACGTCGGCGAGCAAGTGCTTGAGCGAATACGCCATCATCTCGCGCGGTCGGCTCGTCTTGCCGTAGCCGCGCTGGTTCGGCGCCCAGACGCGGTAGCCGAGGTCGGCCAGCATCGGCCCCTGCAAGCGCCACGAATGGGCGTGCTCGGGAAACCCGTGCAGGCACAAGGCGAGACGATCACCCGAGCCCCACTCCTCGACCTCGAACTCGAGACCGTTCGCCTTGACGGTGATGGTAGACATTGCCGCCTGTTTCCTCACCCCGCTTGCCATGCCCCGGAGGGCGGGGCGATTCAGCGAGGTGGTTTCGCCGTAGGGCTCGGTGATGCCGCGGCAGATGCGGCAGGTGAGGACGGTTCGGGAGACGCGGAACGGGCGTACGGATTCGGCGTGCGCCGAACCGCCGGCTCGCGGCGCGGCGCGGGCAGCCCTTGGTGGAGGCGGAGCCGCGCGAGGTGTCCTTCACGCGTCGCCGGGTACGTTCGCGCGACGAGGCGGAACAGGTCGAGCGCCTTGGCGCGCGCTTGCGGCGTCTGGATCTCGGCGTACAACAGGGCGAGGTGGAAGGCGGTCGGCGCCAGCCACGGATCGTGCGGATAGCGTTCTGCCCACGCCCGATAGCTGCTCTCGACCAGACCCGCGTCGTGGACCAGCGAGGCGTCGTCGGCCCAGCGCTCGCGATAGGAACGAGCGAGCGCGTCGATCTTCGTACGTACCGACACCGGCGTGTACTTCAGCGGTCCGAACGTCTCGTCGGCCGGCGCGCTCGAACTTGCGGCGACGGCGACCGCCACGGTCGCCGCCAGGGCAAGGATCGTTCCGCACGCTCGTCTCACGTCGAACTCACTACCCGTTTCGGCGCCGCATTCTTCCGCCTCAGCGGGCGGTAACGTACGGTAAGACAGCGTCGAGCCTGCGATCGGTGAAGCCCGAGACGTCGAGCAGTTCGTCCGGCGAAGCGAACGGACCGTTTGCCGTTCGGAAGGCGACGATCCGTTCGGCGAGGCCGGGGCCGACGCCGGGAAGCGTCGCGAGCGTATCCGCATCGGCCCGGTTCAGATCGACCACGGAGGCGGGCGGAGCCGCTCCGTGCCGCGGAGGACCGCGCTTCGTCCGCCGATGCGGCCCGACGATTCGGCGACTATGCGGTCGCGACGGCGCTGCGCCCCGGGCCGCGACGACGATCTCGTCGCCGTCGGAGAGGTGGGCGGCGAGGTTCACGGCCACCGGATCGGCGTCGGGCCGCAATCCGCCGGCCAGCGTCACGGCGTCTCCGACGCGATCCTGCGGGCGCACCCGGTACACGCCGGGACGTCGGACCTCGCCCGCGACGTAGACCAGCGCCGCCTCCGTCGCCCGGCGGCCCGGGCTCGCGCGCGCCGCGGGCGATGGCGCCGTCCAGCCGTCGGCGCTGGTTGCGGCGGCGCTTGGCATGGCGGACGGACGGAACCAGAGGAACGTGCCGAGCGCGAGAGCTGCGCCGGCGAACACGAGAAGTCGCACGCCGCTCCTTCACGCCGAAGCCGGCGCGCGGCAAGGCCGCGCGGAGGGCCGGAGGGGCGCCCCGACGCACCAACGCCGGATGCCCGACGAGAGGAGTT
>JAQBPL010000380.1 GCA_028287545.1 Vulcanimicrobiota bacterium
CGCAGAGCGCAACGGCGTCGCCGAAGCGACCGCAGACGTCACCGCAGCGAACGAAGCGCAAGCCGAAGTTGTCACCGGACTCGCCGCCGCGCTCGGACGCGAAGTCTACACCTGGACGTCGCCGTACAACACGGACGTCGTCGTGCGCTTCCGCCGGCCGCGCGCCGGTACGGACGAGCTCGTAGCGCGCCTTCTCGGCGATCAGTCCGACATTCAATCGCTGGTGCGCCGCTACAAAGCGCTGCTCGCCATCACCGAACTCGACGGCAAGTCGGTCACCACCACAATGATGACCGACACGAAACTGCGCGTGCTGCGCGATCGCGTTGGCTTCGTCGGCCCGACCGATGACGACGTGTACGACGAAGCGGTGAACATGTACGTCACCGCCTACGAGATGGCGATGTATCCCGAGCAGATCAAGGCCATCAGTGAAGCGCAGGGCATCGGGCTCTCGTCCGACGATATCAAGCGCATCTCGAAAAACACCGGACTCGAGCGCCCAAAAGCCTAGCCCAATCGACGTACCTCAGTCAGGTCCTGTACCTGCTCGACCACGGCGTTCCGCACACGTGGATCGAGCAGATGGACGACGAGACGATGATCGGTTGGGTCTGGAACGCGCAGATCTACGACGGCCTCGAATGGTCCGATTCGCTCGGACACCCGGTGGAGAAAAAATGACGTTTCGTGAATTCAGTTCTCTCCGCACGTTTGCCGAGCACTCGCTCAAGATGGCGACGAAGGAAACGATTGCCGACCCGTTTGCGCGACGCGTCGTCAGCATCGATATTCTGGCTACGGCTCGGCACATGATCGGCCGGCCGGAATACTTCTCACCGCTCGCACAGAGCACCGTGAACGAACGCCTGCGGCTGGGCTATGTTCCGTACGCGACGCTGCTGCGCTCGGGCAATTATGAGCGTTCGTTTGGGTGGACGCATGCCGGCCGGTTCACGTCCGTCGGGTCCACGTCGCCGCTCGCGGTCTTTCACGAACTCGGTGGCCGCGTTCCGGGGAAGCCGCCGAAGCGCTCTGTTCTCGTCGAACCGACGATCAAGCGCGACGTCATTCTCTTCGAGTTGTTCGCGAAGACCTATTTCCTAGAGATCGGCGCTTAGCTCGAGCGCGGCAACGTCGGCGTCTTCGGCGGCGGCCAGTAGGCGATCGCGCAGACGCTGCTCATCCATGATCGACTCCTCGACGGCCTGGCGCATCCCTTCGGCCTCTGTCGCGAGTGCGAAGTACGCATGCTGCGCGCTGCCGTAGAGATCGTAGCCCTCGAACCACTGATTGCGCCCAATTCCCTTGACGCGCACGTCCGCTGAGTCCGGATGCGATAGCTTGAAGCGGCACCCGTCGGGGTCGCGTGCAGTAACTCGAGCGCTGATGATGTTGCGTTCGTCGTACGACGTCAGGTACACGATCGCGCCCGCTTCCGGCCATTGATTTTCGGCCAGATCATCGAGCGTCAGTGGGGTTGGGATCACCACATCCCCGGCGTTGGCTGCTGCCACAAGGGCCGCACGAGCCAGGTCTTCCGGCACGGATGTCCGCTTAAGGGCTTCGTCGATTGCCTTCGTGGCGGCGGCGATCTGGTGGCGTGCTGGCTCCATCGTCATCCGGCCATTTTAGCACTTTCCCGCCGACCGGCGGATAACTCGATTCGGAGACGCCGTGGCAGCGAGCACCGCCTGGTCGATCCAAATTCGTATGAGCACGTCCTCGACCGCGCCGGCAATGTTCCGGCGCGTCGCTGCCGCGGCCGAAAAGGCCGGGGTCGCGGTCGAGGGAGCCGACGAGAAGCTCACCGCCTACGGCGTATCCGCCGATCGCGCGGCCGAACAAGTCGGAGTGCTTACGGCTGAGAACAGCGCGCTCGCGCGTTCGTTCGTGGTCGCCGGCCGCTCGTCAAACGCGATGAACGGATCGCTTCTGAAGACCCCGAAGGCGGCGTCCGTCGCGAACAAGGCGCTCATCGGGATCGGCGTCACGTCCGCGATCGTGTTCGCCGTCGGGATCAAGGGCGCGTCAGATCTTCAGAACGCGACACTGCAGTCGGGCATCGCGCTGGGGCGCATGGGCGGTTCGCTCGATCAGACGATGACGAAGATGAACGACTTCACGCAAGTCGCCTTCAACATGTCGAAGATCACCGGGCAGTCGCTGTCCGATTCGATGGGCGTCGTGATGAGCGGCGCAACGTCGGGACTCAATGCTGCGCAGATCAAATCCGCGTCGACGCCGGTCGCACAGTTCGGCGATTTGCTCAAGTACGGCAAAGATAAAATGGGGTACGAGCAATCAGCCGCGCTCGGTTTCGGGCTCGTCCACGACATGCGTCTCGGCCTATCGGGCAACGACAAGAAAAACGCCGACGACACCGCGTACGGGCTCGCGCGCATCGCGCAGCTCAGCTTCATGTCGCCGCACGGCGAGGCCGCGGTCACGACGCAGATTCGCCGGTTCGCGCCAGTGTTCGAAGGCATCTTACCCGGCACTGAAAAGCAGAAAGCCGACACGATCGTCAAGACGGCCGCGTGGGTCGATCGCTTGGGCACGCTGCCATTCGCCGGCTCCGCGCTCTCGCAGCTGCTCACGCAAATGGTGGACCCGCGTTCCGATCGCGTCCGCAAGTCGATGACGGACCTCGGCGTCTTCGCGCCCGGCCACATGAACGGCAAGAAGTTCGTCCTCGGCAAGAACAACTTCTGGGACGATCGGACGGGCACGTTTGACTACATGGGCGCCCTTCAGGGGATGGGCAAGAAGGTCGCCGATGCGCACGCCCAGGGGCTGAAAACTGGCCACGTCGGCGATGCCGTTATGGCCGTCTTCGGAAACACGCAAAACGCGCAGCGCATGATCTCCTCTCTCACGAGCAAAGAAGCGCAGCAAGCCTGGAAAAACGTCAACGCGCAGATGAGCGGCTTCGGCGCCGACCCCGTCGCGTGGATGGCGCAAGCCCAAACGCAAGTGATGGATACGCTCTCGGGTCAAGTCGGCATCCTCATCTCGAACTTGACCACGATGTCAACGCTGCTGACGAACAAACTCGTACCACCGCTGACCACAATCGCGAACTATCTGCAGAGCACGGTCGGGCGATTCGATCAAGCGCTGATCGACCACCCGCACATGGCGCAAATGGGCGGCATAGCGTTGCTCGTCGGCGGCATTGCGGGCATCCTCGCGTTGGTTAAAGCCGGACACAACGTCATCCACTTCTTCGCCTCGCTCGGCAAGAACCCGCACTTCGGCACCGTCATCAGTGAGGTGCCGGGCGGCGGTGGTGGCGTCGCGGGACGCGTCGGTGTCGCTGCCGCGGACGCTGCGAAATTGGCCGACCTTCCAATACTGCTAGGACTCCTCTCTAAGGCCGGAAAGGCGTTGCCGTTGCTCGCGAGCTTCGGATCGAAACTCATTCCCGTCGTCGGTGAACTCGGATTGCTCTACACGGCACTCCAGCTAATGGGCGTCGGCATCGATTGGTATATCAACTTCTTTCACCTCAAGAAGTCGGAGCGCTACGGCGGACCGGCAGAGTCGTGGCGTGGCAAGCGCGTTGACACGCCCGATGCGCCGGTCGGCCTACCGGCGATTCTCAAAGGGCCGCACGTGCTGGCTCCCGTCGGTCACGGTCCCTGGATCAAGTCGCCGTCGATCAGCGCCGCGGGCATCAAGGACATCAACGTCCCGATTCTCCCCTCACTCGATCCGGTCAAGCCGCGCGGACGCTGGGATAAACCCGCGCCCGCACCACCGACCGAGGTCCGACACAGCGGCAAGATCACGGTCGCGCTCACGGGTTCGAGCCTCGCCAACATGTCATCGAAAGACAAGAACGAGCTCACCGATATGCTCTCGGAGAGACTCGCCGCCAAGGTCGCGCGCGAAACGGCCTACCCGTTCGGCGGTACGCAAACGGTCGCGACGGACAACCACGGCGGATCGAACTACCACAGCAGCTACGGGAGGGCGAAGTAGTGGCATCCGTTCCTCCGCGCATCGGGCCAACACTCGGAGCACCGATCGCCGCGCAGCCACGGCTCGCGTCGCAGAAGTTCTCCTACAGCGGCATCGTGTTCGACTGGACGCAGTTCGAAACGCCCGAAATGTTCGAACTCTCGTGGCGCACCCTCGGCGGCGTCGAAGACATCCCGACCTCGAGCGGTCAGCCGGCGCAGCGCGTCGCGCAGACCCTCGGCGTCGTGTTGAATACGATTAAGTTCGAGGCGTCGTTCATCGGGCCAAACGCGCTCACCAAGGCGCTCGCGATGGAGGCGCTGCAGCAGGCGCAGAACTCCGGGCCGTTCCAGTTCGGCGCGCGCACCATCCAGTGCACGATCTTCGCCTTCACGGAGAAGTACCGAACGATCAACGACATCACGTACGACGTCGAACTCGAGCCCACGATCGAGACGTCGAAGGGCGCGCCCGCTGGGGGCTCGACCGCGACCGCGGCGCTCAAGCAAAACCTCGCTTTGATCGCGAACTACCCGACGCCGCCGGCGCTCGCGCAACTCGATGCGGTCGTGCCGGCCATCACCGCGGCGAAGAACACGAAGTTCCCCGGCGCTGCGCTCGCTGACTTGCAAAAGCTCTCCACGACGTTCCAGTCCGCGAAGTCACAACTGAACACGCTGATGGCAGCAAAGTCCGGATCGACGCTCGCCGCCGACACGACAACGTTCCTCGCTGCGGCGGGGCTCGTCGGCCAACTCTCTACGGCCGTATCGACGATCAGTTCGTTCACCGGCGCGACCGGCACGAAGGTCGCGGTCGGGGGCTTGAACGCGTACCAGATCGCGACGCGCTACACGGGCGACATCAACAACGTCGAAACGATCATGAGCGCAAACGGCATCCAAGACCCGTTCAACATCGGCGCAAAAGACATCGTCATTCCGGCTATTCTCAAAGCAATCTAGCCCGAAAGGTCCACCGATGGCATCGACGACGAGCTCGTTCAAAGTCTCGTCGACGGTGCTACTCAACGGCGTTCCCGTTCCGGCCACGCACTGGAACGTCGACATCAACTCGTACAGCATGGCGTCGTCGCTAACGACCGCGATCTCGACCGCGCAAG
>JAQBPL010000116.1 GCA_028287545.1 Vulcanimicrobiota bacterium
TCGCCGACCAGGTGAAGGTCACCGAAGCGCTGCTCGCCGGACGGATCAACGCGACCGCGACCGGCACCGGTTCGACCCAGCTCGCGCTCGCCGAGCTGGCGTCGCCGAACTTCTTCAAGATCCTCGGCGCGAACCTCAGCAGCGAGAAGTCGGTCCTCGACGAGATCATCGTCGCCAAGGACTCGCCGTACAAGAAGATCTCCGACCTCAAGGGCAAGAAGCTCGCGACCGGTGTCGGGCCTCAGGCGGTGCTCGAAGCGAAGATCATCTTCAGCAAGAACGGCATCGACACGCCGGCGATGGAGCTTTCGCCCTCACAGCACGTCGCCTCGATCGCGGCGGGGCAAATCGACGGGGCCTATACGTATGAACCGAACGGGACCGTCGGCCGCCTCAACGGCACGGTGCGCGTCCTAGAGGCCGGGGTGCGCTCCAAGTACCTGCTCGGCAACGGCGCCGCACCCTGGTACGGCGGCGCCGCGGTCATTGCGACGGAGACGCTGAAGAGCTCGCCTGCCGAAGTGAAGAAATATATCGTGGGGATGAAGCGCGGGTTCGACGAGGTTCGCAAGAACATCAACGCCGCGCGTGCGGTGTACCCGGCGTACACCACCTTCGACGTCAAGCTGGCCGAAGCGATCCCGGCGATCTCGTACACGCTCTACGACGAGTTCACGCCGTCGGACGTGCGCTACTTCCAGGACAACTACGACCTCTTCTACAGCGAGAAGATCTTCACGAAGAAGCTGCAGGTCGCCTCGATGATCTACAAGGCATGATCGCGGGATGATCGCGCCGTCGGCATTGACTGCGTTGCCTGAGGTCGACGACGCGTTCATTCGCGTGCGCGGCCTCGACAAGTCGTTCGCCGGCCAGCCCGTCTACGAGAACTTCGCGCTCGACGTCCCGCGCGGGAAGTTCACCACGATCTTCGGTCCCAACGGCTGCGGCAAGTCGACGCTCATCAACATGATGAGCGGCCTCATCCCGTTCGACGCGGGGACCGTGGAGATCGGCGGGCGCGACTTTCGCGCGGCGAAGATCGGGTACGTCTTTCAGAACTATCGCGACTCGCTCTTCCCGTGGATGCGCGCGCTGGAAAACATCGAGTACCCGCTGCGCGTGCGCGGGATCCCGCGCAAGGAACAGGTCGCGCGGGTCGAGCAGCTCTTGGCGCGCTTCGAGATCACGCTCGACCTCAAACGCTACACCTACGAGATGTCCGGCGGACAGCAGCAGCTCGTCGCGATCCTGCGCGCGCTCGCCGCGGAACCGGAGGTGCTGTTCCTCGACGAGCCGTTCTCGGCGCTCGATTACGAGATGACGCTCTACGTGCGCGACCGGCTGCAGGCGGTGTTCCTCGAGACCGGACTCACCACGGTGCTCGTCTCGCACGATCTGGAGGAAGCGGTGTACCTCGCCGACCGGATCGTCCTGCTGAGCAAACGACCGACGCGCGTCGTCGAGATGATCGCCTACGAGACGCCGCGGCCGCGTACCGCGGAGATTCTCGCCGACCCGAAATTCGTCGCCACCAAGCAGCACGCGCTCGACCTCTTTCGCGCGGAGATGCGCCGGTGAGCGTCGCCCGAGCCCCGCGCAGCATCGCGCGCGTGCCGGCGACGAACGCGTTGCGGGTACACTGGAGCATCCTGCTGCCGCTGGCGGGGCCGCTGGCGTTCTTGGCCCTCTGGTGGGGGGTAAGCGCTTCGCACGTCGTTCGCGCCGTGCTACTCCCCTCGCCGTTTGAGACGCTGGGCTATCTCGGCACCGCGTTCGTGCACGGCACGCTCGGCGCCGACACGCTCGTCACCCTCACGCGAACGCTGCTGTCGTTCGGGATCGGCGCGCTGCTCGGCGTCCCGCTCGGCGTCGCCTTCGGCAGCAACGAGCGGCTCTACCGGAGCGTCGAGTTCCTGATCGATTTCTTCCGCTCGACTCCGGCCAGCGCGCTGATCCCGCTGTTCATCTTGTTCTTCGGGATCACGGACATCAACAAGATCGCGATCGCCGGGTTCTCCGTGTTCTTGATCGTCATGTTCAACAGCGCGTACGGCGTGATGAACGCGCGCAAGGCGCGCATTCTCGCCGCGCGCGTCATGGGCGCGTCACGCTTTCAGGTATTCCGCGACGTGCTGATCTACGAGAGCTTGCCGCAGACGTTCGTCGGGCTGCGCAACGGGATCAGCACGGCGCTCGTGATCGTGGTCGTCGCCGAGATGTTCATCGGCAGCGATCAAGGACTTGGCCACCGCATCATCGAGGGCGAGCAGATCCTGCACGTCACCGACATGTACGCCTCGATCCTCGTCGCCGGACTCCTGGGCTACGCCCTCAACGTCCTCTTCATGCTCGCCGACAAACGCCTAATCCACTGGAACGGAAAATAACCTAGCGCTGTCGTCCGAGCGCCGCCCGTCATGGCGAGCGTTCCATGTCATGGCGAGCTTGTCGAGCCACCCTCGTCGTTGCCCCGAGCGCAGCCGAAGGGCAACCCCCAAGCTCCGCAGTCACGATGCGGCGTCGCACCTCGACAGCCTTTACCGGCCAAAGTTAGCGCTGCGGCGCAAACTTTGTCCGATAAAGGCGCTCGGCGCGACACGGAGGTGGCTCGACAAGCTCGCCA
>JAQBPL010000135.1 GCA_028287545.1 Vulcanimicrobiota bacterium
GGCGACTTCGCCGTATGCGGTCTCGCTGTTGTCCCACAAGGTGCCGGTGCCGAGGGCCGGCAGGGTGACGAGCGCGGCGAAGAGGGCGCCGAGTAGCGCCGCGCGCGCGGGGACGGATCGCATCTGATGGAAGATAGGGCTTGTGTATCCCGTCGCCCTTTCGCTGCGCGGCAGAAGCGCGGTCGTCTTCGGTGGCGGCAACGTCGCCGAACGCAAGCTTCGTGGTCTGCTGGCAGCCCAAGCCTCCGTCACGGTGGTCAGCCCGACGCTGAATGAAGCGCTCGCTTCGCTCGCAGAGGAGGGCCGCATCGCGTGGGAGGCGCGCCGTTACGAGGCCGCTGACGTGGCCGGAGCGTTTTTGGTCTTCGCCGCGACGGACGACGACGCGACCAATGCGGCGATTTCCGCCGACGCGCGCCGGCTGGGGGTGCTCGTGAACGACGCCTCGGAGGCCGGGCGCGGCGATTTCGCGACGCCCGCCGTTCACCGTTCGGGCGCGCTGACCGTCACCGTCGACTCGGCCGGGCTCTCGCCCTCGTTCACGAAACGGATCCGCGACGAGCTGGCGGTGCAGTTCGATGCGCGCTACGCCCGCGCGGCCGCGACGCTGGGAGCCCTGCGGGAGCGGGTCCAAGCCGTCGTGCCCGCGCCGCTGCGCGCCGAGGTGATGCGCCACTTCGCGGAACGCGACATCGAGGAACTCGCCTCCATGATCCCTTCGGCGGTCGAGCACGAGGTGGAGCGAACGGTCGACACGCTGACCGGCGTCGTCCCGGCGCAGAACCGGCCGCTGGTGGCCGCGACGCGTGCCAGCCAATTGGCGATGACCCAGACGAAGGGCATCATGGCGACCCTCGCGCGCGCCGGCGTACCGTCCACGATCCTCGAGGTGACCACGCGCGGCGACGCGGTGCAGGATCGGGCGATCGCGGCGATCGGCACCGACAACGTCTTCGTGACCGAGCTCGAGCTCGCGCTGCGCGACGGCCGCGCCGACTACGCCGTCCACTCGTGCAAAGATCTGCCGAGCACCCTCGCCGGGGACATGACGCTCGCGGCGATCACGCGGCGCGAAGACGCCCGCGACGCCTTCTGCAGCGAGCGGTACGCGGCGTTCGCCGACCTGCCGCCGGGCGCTCGGGTCGGCACGTCCTCGCCGCGGCGCCGCGCCCAGCTGCGCGCGCTGCGCCCCGACCTGGTCTACGACGACGTGCGCGGGAACGTCGACACGCGGCTGCGCAAGCTCCGAACGGGCGACTACGACGCGATCGTCCTGGCCTGCGCCGGGCTGAACCGCCTCGGCGTGCGGGCCGCCCACACCGTCCCGTTCGCTCCGGACCTGCTCACCCCGGCGGTCGGCCAAGGGGCGCTCGGGATCGAGACCCGGGACGGCGACCCGCTGGCGGAGAGGCTGAACGCGATGCTGGGCGACCCCCAGACGGCGATCGCCGTCCGCGCCGAGCGCGCCTTCCTGCGCACCGTGCGCGGCGGCTGCGCGGCCCCGATCGGCGCGCACGCCGCCTGGGAGGCGGGGACCCTGCGCATCGCTGCGGCGATCGCAGCGCTCGACGGCTCGCGGGTGCTGCGAGCCGGCCGCGAAGCCGTGCTCGCGCTCGAGGACCTCGCGGGAGCCGAGGCGCTGGGCGTCGACCTGGCGATCGGGCTCTTGGGCGCGGGCGGCGCCGCCCTGCTGGGCGCGACCCCCCTCGCCGGGCGCCTGTTTCTGCTGCCTCGGACTCAGGAGCGGCCGAGCCGGATCGCTCCGGCCCTGCGCGAGGCCGGCGCCGAGGTAGTCGAGGCGCGCGACAGCGAAGGCGCAAGAACGGCACTTGCCGGTCGCGTGCCGAATGTGGTTCTCTTCCCCTCGTCCGGTGCGGTGGGCGCGATGGCGGAGTACCTGGCGGGGCTGCGCCGGGACGGCCACCGGCCGCTGGTCGCAGCGATGGGCCCGTCGTCGGCGCAAACCGCGCAGGTCGAGGGCTGGCCCCCGGACGTGGTTGCACCCTCTGCCGAAGTTGGAGCGTTCGTACAAACCGTGTTGCTCTTCGTGCTGGAAGACCAGGCGTGAACCTCGCCGAGCGGAACCGGCTCACCGCGCGCCCGCGGCGCTTGCGTTCGAGCGCGGCGATGCGCGCGCTCGTGCGCGAGACGCAGATCAACCGCGACGGTCTCGTGCAGCCGCTCTTCGTGGTCGCCGGGACGGGGCTCGTCCAGCCGATCGGCTCGATGCCGGGCGTCAGCCGCTATTCGGTCGACCGGGTCGTCGCCGAGTGCCGCGAGCTCGACGCCGCGGGCGTGCGGTCCGTCATCCTCTTCGGCATCCCCGATGCGGCGGACAAGGACCCCTACGCGACCGTCAACTCCGATCCCAACGGCATCGTGCAGCGCGCGGCGCGGGCGATCAAGGACGCGCTGCCGGCCATGCTCGTCATCGCGGACCTGTGCAACTGTGAGTACACCGATCACGGGCACTGCGGGATCCTCGATCCCACGGGCGACGTCGACAACGACCGCACGCTCGAGGTGCTCGCCAGGACGGCGGTGAGTTACGCGCAGGCCGGCGTCGACATCGTCGCGCCGTCCGACATGATGGACGGCCGCGTCGCCGCGATCCGCACCGCGCTCGACGGCGAAGGCTTCACCAAAACCGCGATCATGTCGTACGCCGCGAAATACGCCTCGGCGTTCTACGGACCGTTTCGCGAAGCGGCCGAGTCGACGCCGTCGTTCGGCGACCGGCGCAGCTATCAGATGGACCCCGGCAACCGGCGCGAAGCGCTCAAGGAAGTGCGGCTCGACGTCGATGAGGGCGCCGACATCGTGATGGTCAAGCCGGCGATGGCGTATCTGGACGTCGTGCACGCGGTGCGCGAGATCACCGACCTGCCGCTCGCGGTCTATCACGTGAGCGGCGAATACTCGATGCTCAAAGCCGCCGCGGAACGCGGCTGGATCGACGAAGAGCGCGCGATCGACGAAACCCTCACCGCGATGACCCGCGCCGGCGCCGACATCATCATCACGTATTTTGCCAAGGACTATCTCCGGAGGACCCGGTGACGTCTCCCGACACCATTGGGGTTTGCGTGTTAGCCGGCGGCGAAGCCACGCGGCTGCCGGGGAAGCTTGCGCTCACGGTTGGGGACGTGCCGATGCTGGTGCGCGTGTTTCGCAACGTTTCGCCGGCCGGTGAGACGTGGCTCTCGACCAAGGGCGAGCTGCCGGCGGAGATCGCCGAGCAGATCGACGCGCCGCAGGTGGTCGATCGCTGGCCGCTGCGCGGTCCGCTTTCGGGTTTGCTCTCGACGATGAACGCGATGCGCACGACGTGGGTGTTCGCGGTGGCCGGCGATGCGCCGTTCGTCGACGCCGCCTTCATCGCGACGCTCGCCGCGCGCATCGCACCCGAGGTGGAAGCGATCGTGCCCATGCACGACGCGAACGCGAAGCGGCTCGAACCGCTGGCCTCGCTCTATCGCCGCGAAGCGTACTTGCGCGAGGGAATGCCGGTGTTGCTCGGCGGCGACGGCGCGCTGCGCCTAGTGATCGATCGTCTCAAGACGACGTTCGTTCCGGTGCGCGACGAGCGGATCTTCGCAAACGTGAACACGCCCGCCGAATATGCCGCACTGCGCGAGGTGCTGATATGAGCGGCGCGCCGAACGCTTCGCGTCCCGGCTCCGAAGCGGCGTTCGCCGCGGCGAAGCGGGTGATTCCCGGCGGCGTGAACTCGACGGTTCGCGCCTTCAAAGGCGTCGGCGGCACGCCGGTGTTCGTGCGCAGCGCGCGCGGCGCGTACCTGACCGACGTCGACGGTCACCGCTATTTGGATTACGTGCTCTCCTGGGGTCCGATGATCGCCGGGCACGCGCACCCGGCCGTCGTCGAAGCGATTCGGCACGCCGCCGGAGGCGGCACGTCGTTCGGCACGCCGACCGAGGCCGAGACCGAACTGGCGGAGCTTATCGTCGCGGCGGTGCCCTCGATCGATAAGGTCCGGTTCTGCTCGTCGGGGACGGAAGCGACCGCGAACGCGGTGCGTCTGGCGCGCGGCTTCACCGGCCGCGACAAGTTCATCAAGTTCGACGGCTGCTATCACGGCAGCGCGGACCCGTTTCTGATCGCCGCGGGATCGAGCGCGCTCACGATGGGCGTACCGAACTCGAAGGGCGTACCGGCCGGAACCGCGCGCGACACGATCATCGTGCCGTACAACGACGCAGCCGCCGTGCGCGCCGCGTTCGAGGCGAACCCCGGCGCGATCGCCGCGGTGATCGTCGAACCGTACGTCGGGAACATGGGCTTCGTCGCGCCGCTCCCCGGCTTTCTGGGCGCGCTGCGAACGCTGACGCGTGAGTACGGCGCGCTGCTGATCTTCGACGAGGTGATGACCGGGTTTCGCGTCGGCTACGCGGGCGTGCAGGGTCGCGAAGGGGTGCTCCCCGACATCACCACGCTCGGCAAGGTAATCGGCGGCGGGCTGCCCGTCGGCGCGTTCGGCGGCACCGCGGAGATCATGGACCGGCTGACGCCCGACGGCGACGTCTTCCAAGCCGGGACGCTCTCGGGGAATCCTCTGGCGATGGCCGCCGGGGTCGCAACGCTGAAACTGTTGTCTGGGGAGACGTTCCTGCATCTTGAAGGGCTCGCGATGCGGTTGTGCGCAGGCATGAGCGGCGTGTTCCGCCGGCACGGCGTCCCACACACGGTGGGCGCTGCCGGCTCGATGTTCGGATTCTTCTTCACCGACGGCCCAGTGACCGATCTTGCCAGCGCCAAGACCGCCGACACCGCGTTGTACGGCCGCTTCTTCCACGCAATGCTCGACCGCGGGTTCTACTTCGCGCCCTCGCAGTTCGAAGCTGGGTTCCTCTCGCTGGTCCACACCGGCGCCGAGATCGACGCCACCATCGCCGCGGCGGACGACGCCCTCGCACTCGCAACTCAAGGTGACGTCGTATGCCGTTAGTGTGCCTGGGGCTCTCGCACCATACGGCGCCGGTCGACGTGCGCGAGCGTCATGCGTTTCCGACCGCGATGATGGGCGAGGCTCTCGTTGCGCTGCGCGATTACGAGGCGGTGCGCGAAGCGCTGATGCTGCAGACGTGCGGGCGGCTCGAGATCTACGCGGAGCTCGAAGACTACGAATCCGGCGTCGGTCAGCTCAAGCGGTATCTCAGCAACTTCCGGCACGGCGACGTGAGCGACATGGATTCGTACATGTACACGCTGCTGGGAACGCAGGCGATCGATCATCTCTTCCGGGTGAGCACGGGCCTGGACTCGATGCTGATCGGCGAGGCGGAGATCCTCGGACAGGTCAAGGACGCCTACGTGCAGGCGCAGCGCGCGCGCTCGCTCGGCAAGACCCTGCACACACTCTTCCGCGAAGCGCTCGAAGCGGGTAAGAACGCGCGCGCGCAGACCACGATCTCCAGCGACTCGACGTCGGTCGCGACGGCGGCCGTCGCGTTCGCGAAGCAGCACGTCGGCGACCTCGCCGGCAAGGTCGTGCTGGTGATCGGCGCCGGAAAGATGGGCGCGATCGCCGCCCGCCGCATGCGCGACGAAGGCGCCGCGCAGATCGTGGTTCTCAACCGTTCGCACCGCCGCGCGCGCGACGTCGCGGACGAAATCGGCGAAGCGGCGCGCGTTGCCGACCTGCCCGGGCTGGTGAACGCGCTCAAAGAAGCCGACGTCGTCGTGACCTCCACCGGGGCGTCGCACTTCATCGTCACGCCCGGCAACGTCGCCGAAGCGATGCTCGCCCGGCCGAACCGTCCGCTCTTCATCGTCGACATCGCGGTTCCGCGCGACGTCGATCCCGAGGTGACGCGCATCAACGGCGTCGGCCTGATCGACGTCGACGGGCTCAAAGATCTGGTCGACGTCACGCTCGAGAAGCGCCGCGAGGCGATTCCGCTGGTCGAGGAGATCATCGCGACGCACGTCGAGCGGTTCGCGCAATGGTATCAGTCGCGCGTCGCGGTGCCGGTCATCTCGTCGCTGATGCAGAAGGCCGAATCGATCCGCGCGGCCGAGCTGGAGCGCCTGCTGGCGCGCTGCCCGGACCTGAGCGAACGCGAGCGCAGCCTGGTTACCGGGATGTCGCTGACGATCGTCTCGAAACTGCTGCACAGCGCGATCGTGCGGATCCGCGACAAGGCGGTCGAGAACCGCGCCGAGGCGCTGACCCATGCGCGGATGCTCGACGAGCTGTTCGAACTGCAGGCCCACACCGCCGCCGCCGAAGCGTTCGCCCCCGCGGGCCTCGACGAAGAAGAGTGAGCGCGCCGGGCAAGGTCTGGCTGGTCGGCGCCGGGCCCGGCGATCCGGGACTGTTGACGCTCAAGGGTGCGCGCGCGCTGGCGCAGTGCGACACGCTCGTGTACGACTACCTCGCCTCCCCCGCGATCGTCGCGTTCGCGCCGCCGGATTGCGAGAAGATCTACGTCGGCAAACAAGCCGGCGCGCACACGCTCTCGCAGGACGAGATCACCGCGCTGATCGTGCGGCTCGGCCTGGCGGGAAAACGCGTGGTGCGGCTCAAGGGCGGCGACGTGTTCGTGTTCGCGCGCGGCGGCGAGGAAGCGCGCGCGCTCGCCGACGCCGGCGTGCCGTTCGAGATCGTTCCGGGCATCTCGTCGGCGCTTGCGGCGCCCGCGTACGCCGGGATTCCGGTCACCCACCGCGACCACAACACGGCGTTCACCGTCGCGACCGGTCACGAAGATCCGACCAAGGGCTACTCGTCGCTCGATTTCGCGAAGCTGGCGAACCCGAAGGCGACGACGATCTTCCTCATGGCGATGGGCAGCCTCGCCGGCATCGTCGCGAAGCTCCGCGAGCACGGTCTTCCCGGTGAGACGCCGGTCGGGATCGTGCGCGAGGGAACGAAGCCGACGCAGCATGTCGTGACCGCGACGATCGACACGATCGTCAGCGAGGTCGCGCGCACCGGCATCTCGGCGCCCGCGATCGTCGTGATCGGCGACGTGGTGAAAGAGCGCGAGCACATCCGCTGGTTCGACGCGCAGCCGCTGTTCGGCAAGCGCGTGCTCGTGACGCGCCCGGCCCATCAAGCCGACGATTTCGCGACGCGGCTCTGGGAAGCGGGAGCCGAGCCGATCGTCGCGCCGGCGATCGCGATCGGGCCGCCCGACGATCCGCAGCCCGCGCGCGCCGCGGTCGCCGCGATTCGCGAGTACGCATGGGTCGCGTTCACCAGCCGCAACGGGGTCGACGCGTTCTTCGACGTCCTGGGCGAACTCGGCCGCGACGCGCGAGCGTTCGGCGACGCGAAGATCGCGGCCATCGGACCGAAAACCGCCGAAGCGCTCGCCGCGCGCGGCTTACGGGTCGACCTCGTACCGCCGGTGTTCGTCAACGAAGCGGTCGCGGAGGAACTGCTCGCGCGCTCCGCACCGGGCGATCGCATCTTGGTGTTCCGCGCGCAAGAGGCGCGCGACGTTCTGCCGGAGACACTGCGCGCCCAGGGTCGCACGGTCGACGTCGTCGCGGCATACAAGACGCGCTTCGTCGACGATCCGGACCTGGCCGCGAAAGCAGAGCGCGCCGATATCGTGACCTTCACCAGTTCCAGCACCGTCGCGGGCTTCGTCCACAACGTCCCGGGTGCGGCGCGCGTGCTCGCGGAGCGGACGGTCGCCGCCATCGGGCCCATCACGGCGAAGACGGCACGCGAGGCGGGGATCCGGGTCGACGTCATCGCCCAGGAATTCACGGTCGAGGGCCTCCTCCAAGCACTGACCGCCACGGCGACCGCGTAACTGACTAGCTTCGACCACACGGGTGTCGGCGTAGTCATTGCGAGCTTCATCGTCATTGCGAGCTTGTCGAGCAATGACATACGGGACGGGCTCGCAATGAGGAACTCGAGGAGATGAGGCCGCTCGACATCGTCGTCGGCGTCGCCTTTGCCGGCGTCGCCGCGTTCGCGGCGTGGCGGGCCGGCGCGCTGACGCGCGGCGGCGCGCTGGCGGCGCTTGCCGTCGGCGCGCTGACGTATGCGAGCGGCACGATCGGCTTCACGCTCGTGCTGCTCGCGTTCTTCATCCCCTCGGTACTGCTGTCGCGGCTGGGCAAAGCGCGCAAACGCGCGCTCCTCGACATCGGCAAGGGCGGCGCGCGCGACGCGATGCAGGTGCTCGCCAACGGCGGCGTCGCGACCGCCTGCGCCGTCGCGTGGGCGCTGACCCACGACGTTCGCTGGGCCTCCGCGTTCTCCGGCGCGTACGCGGCCGCGACGGCCGACACGTGGGCGACCGAGATCGGCACGCTGGCCCGCAAGCAGCCGCGTTCGATCCTTACCCTGCGCCCGATTCCGACCGGACTCTCCGGCGGCATCACACTGCCTGGCACGCTGGCGGAAATCGCGGGCGCCGTGTGGATTGGCATCATCGCACTGCCGGCAATCGCCCTCGCCTATCTCGGCAGCAGCAGCGGCGACTTCGGCTTGTCCTGGCGCAGCGATTACGTGTGGGTACGGCTCGGTACGTTCGGCTCGTCCTCAGCCGCCGACATTGCCTCGATCGTGCTGATCCTCGCGGCGATTCCCCTCGCCGGGATCGCCGGCGCGACGCTCGACTCGATCCTCGGCGCGACACTGCAGGAGCTCCGGTACTGCGAGACCTGCGGCCGCTCGTGTGAAACGAACCCGCACGCCTGCGGCTCGCCGACCCGCCGCATCCGCGGCCTTCGCGGCGTCTCGAACGACCTCGTGAACCTGCTCGCCACCGCTGCCGGCGCGCTGGTCGCCTTCGTATTGATTTAGTCCGGCTGCTCGGTCAGAGGGGGCGCCGGCATCCCGCACCGGAAGGGATGAAGACACGAATCGTGGCGGGTGAAGGAGTGAAGCGCCTAGGTTTTGCCGTTCTCGCGAGCATGCTGCTCGTTCCGTGCGCCGCCGGCGCGGAAGGCGCTCCGGCGCCTGCCGCGAGCGCGCCCGCGGCAGAGGATCCGAACGCGCCGGTTCGAGCGACGCTCGCGAACGGCATGCGCGTGATCATCCTGCGCAACCGGCTCGCGCCGGTCGCGACGACGATGATCTCGTACGGCGTCGGCTCCGACGACGACACGATGCCGGGGATCGCGCACGCGACCGAACACATGCTCTTCCGCGGGACGAGGACGGTCTCAGCCGGTCAACTCGCCGACATCGCGGCGCGCATGGGCGCGGAATACAACGCGATGACGACGTTTCAATACACGCTGTACTACTACAAGCTGCCGTCGTCGTACGTCGACCTGGCGCTGCACATCGAAGCCGATCGGATGAACAACGCGGTGATTCGCGCCGCCGACTGGGCGACCGAGCGCGGCGCGATCGAACAGGAGATCCGCGCGCAGGAGAGCGCGCCCGCGTACGCGATCGGACAGAAGCTCAAGCAGACCTTTTTCGCCGGGACGCCGATGGCCACGGCGTCGGGCGGCACCGTGCCGAGCTTCGAGAAGATGACCGCGGACGACATTCGCGCCTTCTATCGCGCCTGGTACAAGCCCAGCAACGCGACCCTCATCGTCGCCGGCGACATCGATCCGCAGCAGACGCTGGCGCACATCCACGAGCAGTTCGACGCGATTCCCGACGGCACGCTGCCCGTGCGGGCGCCGATCGACGTTCCGCCGCTGACGAGCTCGACGGTCGAGTCGTCGATCGACTTCCCGATCGGTTTCGGCGTGCTCGGCTACCGGAGTCCGGGCACGAACGCGAGCGACTACGCCGCCTCAGTGGTGCTCGCCAAAGTGTTCGAGAGCGGGCGCGGCGCGCTGGCCGATCTCGTTGCGTCGGGCAAGGCGCTCTCCGTCGTCAACTTCGCCAACGCGTTTCCCGAGATCGGGGCCGACTTTCTGATGGCGATTCCGGCGCGCGGCGGCACGCCGCAGTCCGCGCAGGCTGCCGTGTCGGCAGTGCTCGATACCTATCGTACCGGCGGCGTGCCGCCCGAGCTGATCGATGCTGCGAAGGTGCGCCTGCTCAGCGCGCAAGCGTACCGGCAAGCCTCCATCACGGGACTGGGCTTCGCCTGGGCGGAAGCGAACGCGCAGCATCGCACCTCACCCGATGCGGCGTATGACGCCATCGCCGCGGTGACGCCCGACGACGTCAACCGCGTGCTGCGCACGTACTTCACCGACGATCACCGCCTGGCGATCGTCATCACGCCGAAACCGTCGAGCACGATGCCCAAGGTCGATCCAAACGCCGGCGTCGAGCGCGTCGGCTACACGCCGACGGTGCACGAAGCGCTGCCGGCTTGGGCGCAAGCAGCGCTCAAGGCGCCGCTCCACGCTCCGGCCGACGGGGCGGCCACCGCTTCGGTCAGGCTGCCGAACGGCATCCGATACTCAGCGCGTCGCGAGACGACCGCGCCGACGGTCGTGGTGCGCGGCATCGTCCGCACCAGTCCCGCGCTCTACGAGCCGAAGGGCAAGGACGGCGTCAGCCTGATCCTCGCCGAGCTCATGCCGTGGGGAACGGCCTCGCTCGACCGCAAGGCGTACGAGGCGCAGTTCGACGCGATCGCGGGCAGCGCGACGCTCGGCACCGCGTTCAGCATCACCGTGCAGGCGAAGGATTTCGAACGCGGGATGGAGCTGCTGGCCGACGGCATGCTGCGGCCCGCGCTCCCTGCGGACGGCTTCAACGTCGTCAAAGCCGCGACGCTGCAGTCGGTCGCCGTCAGCAACAGACTGCCGAAGACGAAAGCCGAGCTCGCGCAGCGGCTGGCGATGTATCCGCCCGGCGATCCGCATCGACGCGACGTCACCGAGAAGACGGTCGCGGCGGTGACGCTCGACGACGTGAAGCGCTACTACCGCTCTTCGTACCGGCCGGACGAGACGACGCTGTCGATCGTCGGCGACGTCGCGCCGGCGCGCGTCGCGGCGGCGATGAAGACCTACTTCGGCGGATGGAAAAATGTGGGCAAACCACCGACCTTCCTGTACCCGCGCCCCAAACAGAAGGTCGACCCGGCCAAAACCGTCGTCGTCAAATCCCCGACCAACGCGCAGTCGGAAGTGCGGCTTACGCAGCTGTTCCGCATGTCGCGCGCGGACGCCGACTACGTGCCGCTCCTTTTGGCGAACACGATGCTCTCGGGCGAAGGGACGGGCTCGCTGCTCTTCGAGGAGCTGCGCACGCGGCGCGGCTACGTGTACACGGCCGACTCGAACTTCCACGTCGATCTCAACGGGGCCGAGTTCAGCGTCTCGTTCGCGAGCGATCCGAAAAACGTGTCGAAGGCGAATGCGGCGGTCGTCGCGATGATCAAGCGCTTGCAGACGCACCCGCTCGCCGAGGTCGAGCTGCAGCGCGCCAAAGCCCTGTTGCTCGCGCAGCGCGTCCTGCCGCTCGACTCGTATGCGGGCGTGGCCGCCGACATGCTCAGCGGCGTGGAGGAGGGCTTCGAGAACACCGGCAGCGAGCAATGGTTCTGGACGGCACTCCTGCGCACGACGCCCGCCCAGCTGGAGCACGCGCTGCGCCGAGTCGACCCAGCCCGCTTCACCCGCGTAATCGTCGAACCCGGCACCTAAGCCCCCATCGCCGTCACCCTGAGCTTCATGTCACCCTGAGCTTGTCGAAGGGCCCTCGGCGCTGCGCTTTCGCCGTACTTGAACTTCCGGCCGCGGCGGCAAATAGTTCGCCCAAACCGTCGCGTATGCCGAGTCGAACTCGACCAAATCAATCGCGTCGTAGGCGATTTTCGTCGCCCGATCGTCCCATTCTCCGCCCGCACCGAAGTAGTGGATCCACACGTTCTTGCGGCTGCAGGCGAGGACCGGGCCGACGAACATCTCACGATACGCGGTTGCCGGCCGAGGATCTTGCCCAGCGGCGTGAACGATCGCGAAGCGCCCTGTTTCACGCAGCGACGAGAACAGCGTCTCAAATGACGTGAAATCGACCGGTTCGCGAAGGTCCAGGCGATCGGTGATCCCCTCGCCGTGCAGTATTCGCCCGATGATCTTCTCCGACGGCCGCACCGCGGTCAGGCGACCCACGGGCACCACGCTAACACCGTCGACGATGAAATCCCGCACGTCTCGCAAGACGAGAAACGGACCAACATCAATGGGGATTCCGTCCCGCCGACCGGCCAAGGCGGTCCTGATCCCAACCTCGGTGCGCTCCGCGAGCGCATTCCGAAGGTCCGCAAAGGCTCGTTCGCGTGCCCGTTTCTTCACCACGCATACTAGCGTTGTGGCCGCCGCTCGGCCCTGCTGCGGAGGAAGCTCGGCGCGGCCATGGGTTGCCCCGGATCCGATGCAAGCGTCGAAACCGACCTCCGTCGACGTGTAGTCCAAGCCGTCGTGCGACCATCGACGCACGGCAACTATGGCGACTGAACTCGGCAAAGACCGCGACGTGAGCGAGAGCGGGACCCGGCTGATCCTGATCACCCTCGGGATCATCGCAGCGACGCTCATGCAAACCCTCGACTCGACGATCGTGAACGTCGCGCTTCCGACGATCCAGGGCAACCTCGGCGCAACGCAGGACGAAGGCGCCTGGGTCGTCACGGGCTACATCATCTCGGCGGTCATCGTGATCCCCATGACGCCGTGGCTGCAGGCTCGGTTCGGGCGGCGGCAATACTACTCGGTCGCGATCGTCGGCTTCACGCTCGCCTCGATCTTGTGCGGCATCGCCGGTTCGATCAACGAATTGATCATCTTCCGCGTCATCCAAGGGCTGTTCGGCGGGGGCTTGGTTGCGACCGGACAGGCCGCCCTGCGCGACACGTTTCCGCCGCGCATGCTCGGCGCTTCTCAAGCGGTGTTCGCGCTCGGGGCGCTCGTCGGCCCGTCGGTCGGCCCGACCGTCGGTGGCTGGCTCACCGACAACTACTCGTGGAACTGGATCTTCTTCATCAACGTCGTGCCGGGGATCGTCGCGACGGTCATCGTCCTGACGATGATGCGCAATCCCACCGATCCGAAGCCGCTCGCCATCGACGGCGTGGGCCTCGCGCTGCTCGCGACAGGCCTGGGTTCGCTGCAGTACATCCTTGACGAAGGTCAGCGCAACGACTGGTTCTCCGATCCGGTAATCCGCTTCTTCACCTTCACCACCGTCACCGGCATCGGCGCGTTCATCTGGTGGGAGCTGTTCGGCGCGAAGCGGCCGCTGGTCGATCTGCGAGTGTTCAAATATCGAGCGATCGCCGCCGGCAGCGCGCTCGGGTTCGCGATCGGAGCGGTCCTCTACGGCGCGACCGTCATCCTTCCGCAGTACGTGCAAGGCATACTCGGTTTCACCGCGACGCTCTCCGGCGAGCTGATCTTCGTGCGTGCGATTTTTATCGCGCTGCTGACGCCGTTCATCGCTCGGATCGCCGGAAGCGGGAAGATCGATACGCGCATCTTGCTCGTCCTCGGCTTCTCGCTGGTCGGGGCGAGCCAGATCTGGCTCGGCAACATCACGACCTCGCAAAACGACTTCAACTCGCTGCTCGGGCCGGCGATCATGGCGGGGGTCGGCCTTGCGATGCTGTTCGTGCCGATCTCGATCGCGGTGCTCAGCGCGATTCCGCCGAGCGCGGTGCCGAAGGCGACATCGTTCCAGGCGCTCTCATTGCAGCTCGGCGGTTCGTTCTCGACGGCGGCGCTCATCACGCTGCTCGCCCGCCGCGGCGCCTTCCATCAAGCGATGCTGGCGCAGACCGCGACGCCGGCGAACCCGGCGCTCCAACTGCTGCAGCAGCAGCTCCACAGCACGACAGGCGCGTTGGCAAACGTCTACGGGCTCATCCAGCAGCAGGCGACCGTCATGGCCTACGCCGACGCGCAATGGGCGCTCGGCGCGCTCACGTTCTTCCTGCTGCCGCTCGTCTTCGTGCTGCCGCGCCGCCGCAAAGGCACCGCGGCCCCGACCCACATCCCCGTGGAGTAGGGTTCGGCTAGCGCCGAACCCGTCGCCCTTCGGGCGAATCCTACGGGCGGCGTGCTTGCCGATGGCACGTTAACGAATTAGCCGGTGGCTTCGGCGCGTAGGCCGTAGGTTTTTTCGAGGTACGGGATGATGTCGTCGTCGTCGTCGAGGACGACGTCGCCGTCGACCAGGACCGGGATCGAGGTCTGGCCGGATACCCGCTTCACCTCGCCGCGTTCTGCGTGCGAGCGCGGGACGTTGACCGTCTTGTAGTCCAGCAGCAGATCCGTCATCTTCGAACGCACTCGCGCGCAGTACCCGCACCATTCGGCCTGGTACAGGACCATGTCAGTTTGTCGACCCATTTCTTCTCGTACAAGGACAATTTCTAGAGAAAAAGGTTGCGCCTGCGCCGTCGTCGGATTCCCCGGAGACTGTAGAGCAATGGTCAACCGCGCCTTTCCCCCTCGGCGTGACCGTACCGCGATCGTGCTCTCGATCGCCCTCCATTGCTGCGTCCTGGCTTTTGCGGCGACCATTGCCGTGCCGACGTTTAGCCCCGACGTACAAGACGAGCGGACCCTGCTCGTCGGCATCATCCGGATCGAGCACCGCACGCCGCCCCGGGTCGCCCACGTTCGCCCGGCGCCGCTCCCGCGGCCCGCGACGGCGCGGCCGGTTGCTCCGCCGGTCCTCCAGGTCGCGCGCTCCGTCTCGCGGGCCGCACGGGCCCTGGTCGTCCCCGCGGAGCGACGGTTCACCGCGCACTCGGCCCAGGCTCCGGCGAAGCCCGCGCGCCCAATCGCTCCGAGGCCGGTCGTGGTCGCCGCCGCCGATGCGCATCCGCTCGTGGCCGCCAGCGCGGCGCCGACCCCGCTCCCGACCGCGACGCCCGCGCCCGTCGCCGCGGTCCCGCGCGAACCGGGGATCGGCAACTTCGGCGAGGACTATCCCGCCAAGGTGGACCCGCAATCGCGCGGCGGGCTCTTCGCGGGGATCAGCGATGCCGTGCAGCTGCGCGTGATGGTCGACGAGAGCGGACACGTCGTCGGGATCGAATTCGTCCGCGCTCCGGCCGACCCCGCGATGGCGCAAGAACTCCGCAACCGTCTGCTCGCAGCCCGCTTCATCCCCGCGGTCTGCAACGGGCTACGCTGCGCGGGAACGGTACCGCTGCATAACTGAAAAAGCCCGCCGAGGGGGCGGGCTCTTTCGACCGGCGCACGGTGAGCGTCAGTGTTTTTCGATGTCGAACGGAAGGCCAAGTTCGCCGGCCATCTTCTGCAGGCCGTCCCACACCTTCACGTGGACCGGGACGCCGTGCTCGCGGTTGTAGGCCGTCTTCTCGAATTCGATCTCGCCCGCGACGTAGATGCGGTCCTGGCCCGGCGCCTTCGCTGAATCCTTGAACGCGCGCAGCTCGGTGTCCATGTCGGCTTTGAACTGCTCGGGATCGCGGAAGCCGTCGATCTTGAA
>JAQBPL010000165.1 GCA_028287545.1 Vulcanimicrobiota bacterium
ACGCGCACGCGGTCCGAAGCGGATCCGTGCCGCCACACGAACGCGGCGATGTAGGCGCAGAGGATCGCGTCCAGCTCGTCGTCGCGGCGCTTGTAGCCGTGCCGGTCGACCGCAGCCGGGAGGTCGAACTCCGCGCCGATCCCGAGCGGCGGGTCCGCCTCGGCAAGGGATCCCAGCAGCGCGCGGTAACGGGCCCATTCCGCGAGCACGCCGTCCCAGCGCCGCTGCTTCTTCTTATACGCGATGATCCGCTGCAGTCCGAACAGCTCGACCGCCGCCGGATGCGGGAAGACCTCGAACGCGAGCGTTCGAGGATCGCTCGGCAGCACGCGGCAGTCGTGCACGACGCGATCCTTAACGAGCTCCCCGAGGAGCCGGTGCGCGCGACCGCCGCCCTTGAACGGCGCAAGACCCGTGTTCGCCGGGTACGGAGCCGCGTCGTGCCTGCGGAAGTCGGTCCGGAGGGCTCGTTCGCACGGCCGCGAGCCGGACGGGTTCCGCACGATCGTCGGCATGTCGATCGCGACCGCGCCGCAATCCCCGAGGTGCGCGCGTACCCAGGCCAGGATGTCATCGTCGCCGCGGCGATCGCTGGAGAGCCCGATCAGCCGCCCGTCGCGGTCCAGGGCGGCGAGTCCCGACGGGTTCTTTTCCGACCAGGCGAGGTCGAGTCCGAGGAAGCGCGGCTCCATGTCGGAAGTCTTCGGCGATGGAGTCGGAAGCCCGGGTCGGGATTCGCAAGATGTACAAGCTCTACATCAACGGTGCGTTCGCGCGGAGCGAGTCCGCGCGCAGCGACCGGATCGGCGGCGAGAACGTCGCGCACGCCTCGCGCAAAGACGTGCGCGACGCGGTCGTCGCGGCGCGCTCCGGCTTCGCCAAATGGTCGGACCAGACCCCAGCGACGCGCGGCCTCGTGCTCTACCGCTTGGCGGAGATGATGGAGGCGCGGGCGGCGGAACTGGCAGCGCAGCTCGTCCTCGGCGGAACCGTCGAGGCCGGCGCCGCCGCGCGCGAGGTCGCCGCCGCGATCGACCGGACCGTGTGGTACGCCGGCTGGGCCGACAAGTACGTCGCGCTCGCGTCGAGCCGCAATCCGGTGAACGGCCCGCACTTCAACTTCTCGACGGCCGAGCCGGCCGGAATCGTTGCGGTGCTCGCACCCGACGAGCCGGCGCTCTTGGGGATGGTCACGGCCGTGCTCCCGGCGCTGGTCAGTGGGAACGCCGTCGTCGTCGTCGCCGGCGAGCGCGATCCGCGCTGCGCCGTCGTCTTCGCGGAGTGCCTGGCGACGAGCGACCTGCCCGCCGGCGCATGCAACGTCCTTACCGGAACGCGCGCCGAACTCGCGCCCGTCCTCGCCGGCCACATGGACGTCAACGCGCTGGCGGCATTCGGCCTCGACCGAGATTTCGAACGCAAACTCGGCGAGCTCGCGTCCGAAAACGTCAAGCGGACGCACTTCGAAGACGCGCCTGCGCGCGAGGGATGGTTCGATGCGCGCTATGACGACCTCGACCGCGTCGTCGCGCTCACCGAGACGAAGACGATCTGGCATCCCGCTCGCATCTAGCGAGCACTTTTCGACGACGTCCCGAAACAGTGTCCGTGCGACGTAGGTCGCACGAATATTTGTTTCATGCCGGTGTTAATCGACACTTAAGTCTCGCGCGATACATTGCCGCTCGTGTTGTTTCTTCATTCGTTGTCACGAGTGCGCATCGTCATGCTCGTGCTCGCCTCCGCATTGGCCGGTTCCGCACAAGCAGCGAACGCGCAAGCGCTGCCGTCGCCGAAACCGGCGCCGACTTCCGATCCGCTGACGGTCCGCGCGTATGTGCGCGGATACGACTTCACGCGCCAGAACGCAAGCACCGGAGCCGGCGGCGCGAATCAAGTCAACCAGCAGTCTTCCTCCGCCGCCCTCAGCCTGCACGCGGACTATCGCCTCGGCGACTCGCCGTTCACGGTCGGCGGCTCATATCTCTATTCGAACCCGCTCAACGACTGCACGAACGCGGCCTCACATCTGGCGCTGCCGTGCGGAAAGGTGACCGCTCCGAGCCTGAACCCGGACGACACGCTGCCGGGCTTTGCGCTCAGCACGTTCTACGAGGCGTACCTGCAGTACAAAGACGCGCACCTCTACGGCAAGATCGGTGACCAGCTGATCAACACGCCGTGGGCGAACGCGTCCGACTCGCGCCTGAAGCCTGCGGCATTCCAGGGCGTGGACCTCGCGTACGCGCTCTCGAAGCAATGGTCGCTCGAAGCGATGGACATGACGCGCTTCGAGAGCCGCACCAACTCGGCGTTCGACAACAAAACGCTGCTCACGTCGTTCCCGGCCGGCTCCCCCGGCCTGCCCGGCAACACCTATTTCGCCGGCGGCAACGGGGCGTCGAGCGCGGGCTTCACCTACGGACGCCTCGGCTACGGCGACGGACGACTCGCCTCGAACCTGCACTTCTACCACTTCGCGGACATCGCGAACCTCACATGGTTCGATGCGAAGTACACCGTCGGCGCGCAAAAGACGAAGCCGTACGTCGCCGTCCAAGCCGGACGCGAGGCCGAGACCGGCTCAGCGCTCCTCGGAAAGATCGACAGCACGGTCATCGGCGTGCAGATCGGCGCGGCCGTGACACGGAACATCAACGTCTCGCTTGGCTACAACCAGATCCCTTCGCACACCCAGACGATCGCGCTTCCGGCCGGCGATTCGTGCAGCACGAAACAGCAATTGAGCGTCAAGAAGGGCACGACGCTGCCCTACTTCCTCCCGACCAACGCACCGCAGTGCATCAACAACGGCAACGGCACCGCGACCGTTCAGTACGGCGGCATCGCGACGCCGTACACCGACTCGTACGCCACCGATCCCCTCTTCACGACCAGCCTCACGCAGGGGATGGCCGACCGCCGCGCGCCGGGCAGCGGCACGAAACTCGCGGCGAACTGGACCTCGAACAACAAGCACCTCGTCGTCGCCGTCAGCCGCGCGTATTACGATTACGGAAACGTTTTCGCTCCCCAGCAGACGGCCGAAACCGATGCCGATGCGATGTACTACGTGAACCGCGTGATGCCGGGCAAGCCGTACCGCGGGCTCTTAGTGCGGTATCGCTACGGCGAGCGCACCTACACGAACACCGCGCTCTACGGCGGCGTGCCGCTCTTCAAGTATAACCGCGCGCAGCTGGAGTACGACTTCTAGGCCCCCCAGCGAGGCCTCTCACCCTCCGGCCGTGAAATAGGCGCTGGCCGCGGAGAGGTGGCAGAGTGGTCGAATGCACTCGCTTGGAAAGCGAGCATACTGTAAAAGGTATCGGGAGTTCGAATCTCCCCCTCTCCGACGTTCCGCGGTTTACGGGCCGGCGCTTGCGCCGGCCCGCTGCGTAGAGGGCTCTCCTCCTGCGAATGATTCGCGGCGCGATTGCGTTTGGGGAGTGACGATGAAACGACGCTTCGCGGGCGCGGCCGTTCTGGCAGCGCTGCTGTTCTCCACGTTCCACTGGCCGGCGCTCGCCCAGAATAGCCCGGCGATTCTGGTCGTCGGCGGTACGCCGGCTGGGGTCGCCGCAGCCGTCGCCGCCGCCCGTGCCGGGGCGGACGTCACCCTGGTGGCCCGGCGCCCGGAGCTCGGGGGCATCCTGACCGACGGGATGATGGACCAATGGGACCTCAATGTCGCTCCGGACGGCGGCACGATCGAGGGCGGGATCTTCGCAGAGATCCACGCCGCGCTGGGAGACGCGTTCACGCCGCAGGCGGCCGCGCAGACCTTCGGCTCGCTGGTTGCCGCCGAGCCGCGGATCCGCGTCGTCACGGCCGCGCGGGTGACGGACGTGCAGGCGGACTCCGCTGCCGGCGTTCGCACGGTCCGCTCGGTGCGGTTCCAGCAGGCGAACGGCGCGACGTTCGACATCGCGGCGCAATACGTCGTCGACGCCACGGACAACGGGGACGTCGCGGCGCTCGCCGGCGCGCGCTACGACATCGGGCGCCAAGACACGGGGATCGACGAACGCACGCAAGCGGTCACGCTGATGTTCTCGCTGCGCGACGTGGCGTTTCGTTCCGTCGCGAACGGATACGATGCGGCCCGCTACGGACCGGGCGGGGCGACGCCGCGGCGCGCCTGGGGCTACGCGAAGCTGCTCGCTGGGTATCGGCCGCTCTCACCCGACGTGCTCGTGCGCGACCTCAACATCGGACGCGAGCCGAGCGGCGACGTCACCCTCAACGCGATCGACGTGCTCAACGTCGACGGTCTCTCGAGCGGCGATTTGGCGCGGGCGCGCGCCATCAGCGTGCGCGAGACGCCGCATCTGCTGGCCTATCTGCGCGAGCGGCTCCCCGGATTCGAACGCGCCGCGGTCGACCGTTACGCGGACGAAGTGTACGTGCGGGAAACGCGTCACTTCGCCGGCGTCGAGCGGCTCACCGCGACCGACGTGTGGGGCGGCAGCATCCCCGACGACACGATCGGACTCTCGTCGTATCCGCTCGATCTGCACCCGGTCACGCCGACCGAACGGCTCGCCTACGCGCCGTCACGTCACGTCTACGGCATCCCGTTCGGCACGCTCGTCCCGCGCGATCTCACCAACGTGATCTTGGCCTCGGCGGCGATCAGCGCGACGCACGTCGCAGCCGGCAGCGCGCGCGTCATCCCGACCACGATCGAGGAGGGCGAAGCGGCCGGCGACGCCGCCGCGCTGGCCCAGCGCGAAGGGCAGAGCTTCCTCACGGTGGCCCGTGACGCGAGCGAGGTCGCGGAGCTGCGGGCGCTGCTCTTGCACGACGGCGCAATCCTCAGTTATTCGCGGCGGTTAGTCCACAGCTAATCGGGGCGGCCGTTAGCCGGAGCAGCGGCGCGCTAGGGGTTCGGTCGCGTGAGGAGCGGGCGCACCCGCTCGTAGGGCAAGTTGAAGACCGTCACGCCGCCGCGGCCGGTGACGGTGTGCGCGCTGAACAGCGCGTCGTCGATCGCGGCTTCGGTCGCGTCGGCGGTCGCCTCGAACATCGCGTTGATGCGGTCGTCGTCGGTCTCGAGCGCCGGTCCGGCGATTCCACCGTCGCGCGGATAGCGGTGCGTCGTCGAGAACGCCAGGAACAGATCGCCGCTCGAGACGCGCGAGGTCGAACCGGTGCGGGCGAGTCCCATCGTCGCGCGCTTCGCGATGTCGCGCAGCCGCGTGTGGTCGAGCGGCGCGTCGGTCGCGACGACGATGATGATGCTGCCGTCGGCCGCGCGGCCGCGCACCGGCGGCGCGTATCCCGTGCGGCGCGGGAAGATCGGCCTCAACTCGTTCGTGAGTGCGCGGCCGACGGGGACGCCGTCGATGCGCAGCGTGTCCCGCGGCTGCGAGCCGATGTTGACGTTGACCATCACCCCGAGCGTGTAGCCGCCGAGGTTCTTCGGCAGCACGCGCGACGCCGAACCGATCCCGCCGGCGAGGCCGAAGGCGATCATCCCCGTCCCCGCGCCGACGTTGCCTCGCGCGAAATCGCCGTCCTTGGCGGCGTCGAGCATCGCCACGACGTCCTCCGCGTGAACCGCACGGGCCTGGATGTCGTTGAGTGCCTGATCGTCGCATTCGGCGACGACGGGCAGCGGGACGTCGTCGGCGCGGCCGATTTGCGGGTGCTTGGAGATCAGCCACGACACGACGCCGTCGTCCGCGCGGCCGACGTCGAGCGTGTCGGTGAGCACGATCGGCACCTCGAGAAAGCCCGATTGCGTAACCCAATGCGCGCCGGTCATCTCGCCGTTGCCGTTGAGGTCGAAGGTCGCGGCGGCGACGCGATCGTTCCACGTGTCCGCGTTCGGCACGATCCCGGTCGCGCCGGTCCGCACGTCGGTTCCCACGACTTTCGTGATGTGCGCGACGCGCACGCCCGGGACGTCGGTGATCCCGTCGACCGCGCCGCTGGGAAACCGGCCGATCGCTACGGGCGAGCGCGCTTCCGCCGGCAGCATACCGCACGCGAGCGCGGCGAGAAGAGCGATCGTTCGGCGCATCCGCGCGAAGTTCTCACTCGACGATGCGGACACCCTCGGATTCGATCGCCGAGAGCACGCGGGTGCGGAACTGCGTCGCCTCGGACCCGCCGGTCACTTTGCTGCGCACGTT
>JAQBPL010000187.1 GCA_028287545.1 Vulcanimicrobiota bacterium
CCTCTTCCGCGATGACGCCGACCATGTCGTCGCGTTCTTCGACGAACCGATGTATTTCGGCGGGATCGAAGTGATCGACATGATGGAAGAACCGGCAGTAGCGATCTTCCGGACTGGTGTGCTCGAGGATCTCCCGATACGCATCCTCGTCAGCCGGCACGATCGCGCGAACGATCATCCTCTCTTGAGCGCCGTCGACCCGAGCCGCACCTGCCGCCCGGCGCGAGGCTGCGCCCGAAGGGCGATCACCTGCCTCACAGAAGCCTGCGCTTTCGCACTATTCGTGAGGAGGCGAACCCGTGAAGTTCAACGTCGAGGTCGAGTGCACGGCCGAAGAAGCGCGCGAGTTTCTCGGCCTCCCCGACCTCAAGTCGATGCAAGCCGCCGTCCTGGCGCCGCTGCAGCAGCGCATGGTCGACGCAACGACCTCGCTCTCAGCCGAAGGCCTCCTAAAAACCTGGCTCTCCCTCGTCCCCACCGGCTCCGAACAATACCTAAAAACCTTCACCAACCTCTTCACCATGCCGTCGACGAGCGAAAAACCCCCATCGTCGTGACGCTGAGCCAATCATTGTCACGATGAGACAACCGTTGTCACCCTGAGCTTGTCGAAGGGCCCCCGTCACGCACCGCGCAACGGCACGACAACGAGCGCAAGCCGCAACAGCGGCACCGACGCCCCGCGCGCACTCACCGACACGTCGAACTCGAACGAACCGCCGGGCGTCGGCGCGACGGTTTCGTACCATGCACTCAGCGTCTCGCCAAGCGCAGCAGCGAACGCCGACACCGACATCACGCCGGCCTCCTCCACACCCGGCGGCAGCACCTCAGCAGCCGGAACGAATGCCACCGGCACGCGAGCCGCCACGCCCCCACCACCGACCGTCGACGCATACGCCGCCGCAACTCCGACCACTAGCGGCACACGCGCGTCAGCCAACAACTCATCAAGACTCGTCTCCAACACGCCGGCGAGCGCATCGGCGTTCGGCATCGTCCCCTCACCGAGCACGATCGGCTCCGCCCGCTCCACAAACGGCGCGAACGGATCGCGAAACGACACCGGCCGCGGCATCGCCGGCGGAACGACGATATTCAGGCTCACCGTCGCGCTCTGCTGAACGAGCGCATTGAGACCCGAGAAGGTCAGCACACGGCCCGACCAATTATCATACGGAAAGAAGTCTCCGTTGGTCCCGATGCGTCGAAAACTGAAGACGCGGCTTCCGCCGGCACCGTTCGACGCTAGCGTCTCGAAGTCGGATTCGGGCAGGTCGATGCGCACGTCACCAGCCCCGCCATCCGGCGAGAGCACCGTGATTTCGAGCGCGTCAGGCGTTTCCCCGAGCGAGACGGCCGACTCGCCGATCGCAAACGTACGCGTCACGCCGCCGCTGCCGTCCTCGGCGCCGCTCTCGAATGCGACCTCACCCTTCACGCCGCGCGCCACGTCCCGTCCTTGATACCCGTAGGTGAAGGAGTACGTCCATCCCGCAGGCCCGTCTCCAGCGGCTACGCCGCTTTGTTCGACCAGATACAGATTGCCGGACGGATCCTTCTCCGGAACGTCGATCACGATGCCGCGGCCTCATGGATCGTCGTGCTATCAAACAGCCGCCGTGCACCAACCATGACGGACGTTTCCCGAACGCGTTGTTCGCGGCCTCTGGCCGCCTCGCTGCGCTAACGCCGCGCGGTACCCACAGTACGCGAAACGACATTTGAGGCCCTGAAGTGCGCCCACATTCCTCGCGTGTGGATGTCGAGACTACGCGGGTTTTGACGGAAGCGTGGCCTGAAAGAAGGGTGGGCGGACCTTTACCGCCGAGTCTTGCCGACGCCGTTGTAGTGAAGGAGAAAACTGAGATGGATGAGCGCGACGAGGTTGTTACCGACCCGGACGAGATTGTCACAGGCTCCGATAAAGATGAAACCGGCGAGCCGCCGCCGGAAATGGTCATGGGGCCGTTCGGTTACTACATCCGCCGTGACCACTACGAAGCCGCGGTGAAGCTCGCCGCCGAGATCGGGGCGTCCATCTAAAACTACTGCGCGACGAGCAGCATGCAAACGAGCCCTCGGGAATTTCAGAACTGCTCGTCGGGCCCTATGTGCGCGAGGACGACTTCGCACTTCTTGTGCAGGTGGTCGCGCAGGATCTCGGCGAGACCGGCGGCGTTGCGCGCGTGCAGCGCCGCCAGCATCGCTTCGTGCTCGCGGACGGCGGCGGCCCAGCGTTCCTCGGAGGTATTCGCGGCGTAGCGCGCGCGGCGAATTCGCGCGCTCAGGCCTTGGTAGACCTCGCGCAGCACGGGGTTTCCGCTCGCGACGATGATGTGTTCGTGAATCGCTTGATTGTGATCGAAGTAGACCGGCAGATCGCGGCGCCGATAGGCTTCGACCATCGCGGCGTGCAGCTCGTCGATCTCCGCCAGCTGCGCCTCGGTGATCCGCTCCGCGGCGAGCTCTCCTGAGAGCGCCTCCAGCGACGCCATTACCTCGAACATGTGCTGAACGCCGGCGCGGGTGAGGCTCGCGACGCGTGCGCCGCGGTGCGGGAGCAGCTCGACCAAACCCTCGGCGGCCAACACCTTCAGCGCCTCCCGCAGCGGTGTGCGCGAGATGTCGAAGCGCTCGCAGATTTCGCGCTCCCCGAGCCGGTCGTTCGGCGGCAGCTCCCCGCGAATGATCAAGTCGCGCAGCCGCGTGACGACTTCGTCGTGGAGGGAGAGGCGGGGGATCGGTGTGGCGACGCTCATGACTGTGACGGCGAAAGAATTTTCGGAGAGCGAGAGGATTCTCATGCATATTGCATGCAAACCGCCGATGAGAATCGCATATTGCATGCAATATGCAAACTCTACCCTCCGAGGTGAGCATGTACCGCAGCGGCCCCCACTTTCTCCAGATCCCCGGTCCGACGAACGTCCCCGATCGGGTCCTGCGCGCGATGGACCGCAAGACGATGGACCACCGCGGGCCCGACTTCGGCCGCCTCGGGCTCGAGGTGCTGGCCGGCATCCAGACCATCTTCCAGACCGACGAGCCGGTCGTGATCTTCCCCTCGTCCGGAACGGGCGCGTGGGAAGCGGCCCTGGTGAACACGCTCTCCCCGGGCGACCGCGTGCTGATGTTCGAAACCGGCCAGTTCGCGGCCCTGTGGCGCGCGATGGCGACGAAGCTCGGGCTCGAGGCCGTCTTCATTCCCGGCGACTGGCGCCACGGCGTCGATCCGGCCGCCCTGGAAGCCTATCTCAGCGAGGATCGCGCGCACACGATCAAAGCGGTTTGCGCCGTCCACAATGAGACGTCGACCGGCGTCACGAGCCGCATTCCGGAGCTGCGCAGTGCGATCACCCGCGCAGGACACCCGGCGCTCTTCTTGGTCGACACGATCTCCTCGCTCGCGTCGATCGACTATCGGCACCAGGAGTGGGGCGTCGACGTCACCGTCGGCGGTTCGCAAAAGGGCTTGATGCTGCCGCCCGGACTCGCCTTCAACGCGGTCTCCGCGAAAGCGCTCGCCGCGTCGAAGACCGCGCGCCTCCCGAAGGCGTATTGGGACTGGTCGGAGATGCTCGAAGCGAATCGTTCGGGCTTCTTCCCGTACACGCCGGGGACGAACATGCTCTACGGTTTGCACGAAGCGATCTCGATGCTGCATGAAGAGGGCCTGAACAACGTCTTCGCGCGGCATGCTCGCCACGGTGCCGCGACGCGCGCCGCCGCGGAGGCGTGGGGACTCGAAATCGTTTGCGTCGATCCGCGCGAGTACTCGAACTCGCTCACGGCGCTGTACGTCCCCGACGGCTTCGACGCCGACGCGCTGCGCGAGCTGATCCTCAACCGCTTCGACATGTCGCTCGGCACGGGAC
>JAQBPL010000206.1 GCA_028287545.1 Vulcanimicrobiota bacterium
AGCAGAACGCGCATCTGAGCGCGCAGCTGCCGACCTTGATCCGAGGGATCTACTACGAGGCCTGGCGACCGGGCGAAGGGATTCACGTCGAGCGCCGCATCGAGCTCTACCTCGCTGAGATGCAGCGTGAGTTGGGCAACCGCAGTGAGCTCGATCCGTTTGACGCGGCGAGGACCGTTTACACAGTCGTCCAGAGGCACGTCTCCGAAGGCGAGATCGTCAAGCTGACCGCAACGTTACCGCACCAGCTTCGCATCCTTTGGGAACCGGCCGGAACGAACTAAGCGCGGAACGGGCTACAGCGCCGAAGCGGCCTGGACCGCGTGCTCGATCGTCCAGGTGCGGCCGTCGTTCATGAGCTCCATGATGCGCTCGTCGGCGAACCGGTCGCGGAGCGCTTCGAGGGTCGCGACATACTCGCGTTCCTCGGTGAACTCTCGCACCACCTCGAGGTCGGCGAGGCGAGCGTCGACGCAGCCGGTGATCCGAGCGATGCGCGCGAACGCTTCGTCGCTGCCCTGGACTTCGGGATGCGGCGCAAGCGCCGCCGCTGCAGCGAGGTGCTGCAGCGCGAACGTGACCGATGCTTGCGCGTCGACCTCCAGCGCGAGCTCGAGTGCGGCGCGCGCGTGGCCCTGCGCCAGATCGTAGCATTCGAGCGCGATGAGATAGGCGGCGATGTTGCCGAGCAGCGCGGCTGCCATGCGGTCGCGGCCGAACCCGCGCATCGCCTGGAGCGACTCTTCGGCCAGCGAGAGCGCGGTCTCAGTGTCGCCGCACGCGAACTCGGCTTCGGCTAACGCCGCCGCAGTAACGGCGACGTTCTCTTCATCTTCACTTTCGCGAAAGACGTGCAGCGCGCGGGCGAAGAGGTCCCGGGCGCCGGCGAGATCGGCTTCGAGGCTGCGCGCCACGGCCAAATCACGGAGCGTTCCGCCGATCCGCCGCGTTCCAAGCGCGGCGTACGTCTCCAGCGCCGCTCGCAGCAGCACCTCGCCTTCCGCGACCCGCCCCATCCGAACCATCGAGCGCCCGGCGAAGCGCTGCGCGTCGGCGATGCCGCGCCGGTCCGCGAGCTCGTCGAAACGCGCGAGTGCTTCCTGCGCGGCGGTCAGCGCGGGTTTGAACTGGTTGAGCACCGACGCGAGCACGGCGTCGGCGAGCTTGAGCCGCGCGACCGACAGCGACGGCGTCTCCGGCCCGACGCGCTCGAGCGCGGTTTTGACCCAGCGCCGCGCTTCGGCCGCGGCAACGGAGAGCATAATGCGGCCAAGCGTCGCGGCGAGGCGCTGACCGGTGAGCACGTCGCCATCGGCACCGAACGACCACGAAACTGCGGCACGCACGTTCTCCAGGTCGAAATCGACGTTCGCAAGCCACGCGGGCGACGGCGCCGTATCGTAGTCGCGTTCGTGCTGCTCCGCCACGTCCGCGTAGGCACGCGCGTGCCGCAGTGCCACCGACTGAAGCTCTCCGTGCTCGGTCGCCTTCTCGCGGGCGTAGGCGCGAGTCGACTCCAGCAATCGGTATCGTGAGTCGTCGTCGGACGTCTCCATCACGACCATCGACTTTTCGACCAGCGATGCGAGGCTGTCCATAACCGCGTACTCATCGAGGCGCTCGGACGAACACACTGCGACCGCGGCGTGCGTGCGGAAGCCGCCGGCGAACACGGAGAGTGCGCGAAAGACGGCGCGTTCGTCCTGCGAGAGGCCGTCGTAGCTCCAATCGATAAGCGCCCGCATCGTCTGCTGGCGCGGCAACGCGGAGCGATCGCCGCCGGTCAAGATCCGGAACCGCTCGCCGAGCCGTGCGGCGAGGTCGTGCACCGACATCGACTTGAGGCGGGCCGCTGCGAGCTCGATCGCGAGCGGAATCCCGTCGAGATGGCGGCAGATCTCGGCGACCGTCCCCGCGTTGTCGTCCGTCACGCTGAAGCGCGGGTTGACAGCGTGCGCGCGCATGTCGAACAGCACGATGGCTCCGTGCTCGAGGGCGGCGTGTGCGGTGAGATGCTTCGCCGCGCGCGGCACCGAGAGCGTGGGCAGCCGGTGGACGATCTCACCGCGGATATTCAGCGGTTCGCGACTGGTCGCGAGCACCTTCACGGCGGGGCACGCGCGCACGAGCGCGGCGGCAACCTTCGCGCACGCCTCGATGAGGTGCTCGCAGTTGTCGAGGATCAGCAGCAGCCGTTTGCTCGCCAAGTGCCGCACGAGCGTGTCCAGCATCGGACGGCTCGCCGACTCCTGTACGTTGAAGATCGAGCCGATCTCGCCGGCGACGAGAGTACCGTCACCCAGCGGCGCGAGGTCGGCGAACCACACGCCGTCCTGGAAGCGGTCCAGCATCTCGGCGCCAACTTGCAGCGCACACCGGGTTTTGCCGACGCCGCCGGTACCGAGCAGCGTGACGATCCGCTCGCCATCCACGATCGCTTGGATCTCTGCGACGTCGCGATCCCGTCCGACGAGGCGCGTCACCTGCTGCGGGAGGTTGTTGTTCGCGACGTTCA
>JAQBPL010000383.1 GCA_028287545.1 Vulcanimicrobiota bacterium
CCAGCGGTCGTACAAATTCGAGCGTTCGTGCGCGGGATCGGGGACGGCCAAGGTCGCCGCGACGATCGCCGGCGTCAGCGCCCCGACGGCCGAGGCGCCGAACGTCGTGCCGGTCAAGTTTTGACCCCCGTTGAGATACGCGACGCAGCCTTGCTGCAGCTCGGGATGCGTTCGGGCGAACGACGCGGACCCAAGCAGCCCCAGCTCTTCACCGTCAAAGAGCGCGATAACCAGCGTGCGCCTCGGGCGCCACCCGCTGCGCGCGAGGTAGCCGAGTCCGCGCGCGGTTTCAAGGATCGCGATCGTCCCTGCACCGTTGTCACTGACGCCGTACACCCACGCATCACGATGCGCGCCGAGCACGACGCTCTGCGAGGGCTCCGTGCCGCGCAGCGTTCCGACGGTATTCCAGAGCGTTCGCGTTTCGTGGTTCATGCGCACGACGAGATGCACGGCCGCGGGACCTCGGCCGAGCGGATACGGTGCGTCGAGCGCACCGGCCCAGCCGGCCGGGCCGCTCGGCCCACGCAACGCGCGCAGCAGCGTGCGCGCGTTCTCGGCGCTGATCGGCAGCGTCGGGATGCGGATCCCGGCGCCGAGCGAACCGCGCTGGGTCGACTTCAACGGCCGCCAGGGGCCGCTCGGATACGTCGCGCCGCGCGCCGCGCCGTCGTCCGCAGGATCGTTGTAGAGGATCGCGCCGATCGCTCCGGCCGCTTGCGCGTTCTGCACGAGCAGCCCGCGGAAGGCGCCTCCGTAGCGAATCAGCGCGATCGTGCCTCGCACGTCGACGCCGGCTTGGCGCAGCGTCGCGAAATCTTCGGGCATCCCGCGGCGCGCGTAGACGAGCGGCGCGGTGACGTCGCCGTCTGCGGATCCCGCGTTGAACGGCAGGCCGACGGCGTCCACGAGGGTATCCGGATCGTTGGGTTCGCCCTCTTCGCGCAGATCGAACCCCAGCGGCGGCGTGCCGCGCTGCTTGTGAAAACCGTCGCGGGGCGTGAACTGGCGCCCGTCGGCGAACAGCTCGACCGCCAGCTTGCGCGGCGTGTCGACCCGGGCCGTGAACGCTTCGATGCGCGTATCGAAGCCGTATTCCCGCAGGCGCTCGGCCGTATAGACGGCAAGCGCGCGATCGGCCCGCGTGCCAGCGTAGTGCGGTCGAGCGCCGATCGCGGCGGCGTGTTCGAGGGCGCCGTGGGCGCTCGGCAGATCGATGAACCGCGCCTCGTCGAACCGCTCGCGGGCGCCGGAAGCCGGCGTGAAGCCCGGGATCGCGGGCGGAGCCGGCCCGAGCGCGAGCAGGGCGAGCACGGCGAGGGCCAAGGCCGGAAGGCGCATCATCGTTTTAGTGATCGGCGGCTTGCTCGGCCGGCGCCAGCGTGGGCCGTCCTACGAACGATGTGCCATGAATTTCCGCTAAATGTACTAAGGACCCCGCCCCTTCGCGCCGAAACGAAAGGCACCATGACTAGTGGCGCCGCGCTCAATACGTACGTCTTTATGTTCGCTTTCGCTTCGATGTTCTTACTCGGCGCCAAGCGACCGCTGCTCGCGCTTTCGACGCGCCTGCTCCTGGTAGTGCTGCTCGGGCTCGGGCTCACCTACATGGTGGAACCGAATGCCTGGTACCACGGCTACATCGGCGTCGCGACGCTGATCGCGAACGCGTTGTTCGTCGGGTTCGCAGCGATCGATTTTCTCAACTGGCAGAAGAAGCGCGCCGCCGAAGGCGGCTAGCCGCTTCCGCAATCTAGCCGAGCGCGTTGAGCACCGCCGCGCTCTGGCGGTCGAGGCGCTGTTCGAACACCTTGGGATGCGTCAGGTAGAAGACGCACATCGCCTGCACCAAGAAGCGGTGGCGCGCGGCGTCCGCCAGCGTGCGCACGAGGACGAGCGTGCCGCGCACGAGCCGGGTCAAGCCCGCCGTCGCGTCGGCCGTCGATGCGTAACACGCGACGAAGTTGAGTTCGCCGTGCTCGCGGTCCTCGGCTTGATCGATGAAGTAGTCCAACAGGATGTGGATCGCCGAGACGCCGGGGAAATACGCGCGCGTCGTTGCGTCGACCGCGTCCGGTTCGAGCTGTTTGCGCGCCCCGAGTTCGATCAGTGCGAAGATCGGGAGCGACGAACCGCAAGCCGCCGCGAACTCCCACCACGACAGACCCGGAAACGCTTCGCGATTGCGCTCGTACCACGCACCGCAGGCAAACTCGCGCGCGCCGGGCGGACCGTGCTTGAGGACTTGCAACTCGGCGTAGAACGTCGCCACCTCGACCAGGCGGTCGCGCACGGCGGCGTAGTTGGGGAGCTCGGACAAGCCGCTGCGCGCGGCGTCGACCAGCGAACGCAGGTAGCCGCCGTCGTCGCCGGCCGGGCCGTCGCGATAGTAGTCGATCGGGATGCGGCGGTCGTCCAACGCGTCGAGCAGCGCCGCGTGCAGGGTCGCGAACGCCTCCTGCGAGACGCCCGGCAGGCGGTCGCACAAGTTGTCCAGATAGTCGTAGATCGTCTCGAGCGACGCGACGATGCGGACGTAGCGACGCGCCGCCGCACCGTGCATGAACGTGGCGAGGATCGCGCCGCCTTGGACGTGATACGCCTTGCCGTCGATCGACGCCAAGGCCTGTTCGCGCAGCGCCGCATCCGGAATCCGCTCCGCGCGACGGCGGATGAGCGCGAGTTCGCGGCTGGCGCGCGGGATCACCGTCCCGACGAAGCGCGCCGTCGCGATCCAGCCGGGCGGCCCGAGCGCGAGAAAACGCCGCACGCGCGAGGGCCGGCTGAAGACGATGCCGATCGTTCGCCGCACGTCGCGCAGCAGCGCGGCGGGAACGGCGATCTTAGATGGCACCGACGAAACGCCCCGGTGCCAGCACGTTCTGCGGATCGAAGCGTTCTTTGAGCGCGCGCATCGTCGCGATGGTTGACGGCGTTTCGCCCCACGCGTCGACGTGCGGGATCGCCGCATCGTGCGCCGCGATGAGCTGCGCGCGGCCGAGCGCGGAACGGGCGGCCGCACCTGCGGCGGCCAGCGTCTGCGCGTCGAGCGCCGCCGGAGCGCGAACGCGTGCGACGACGTCGCCGGTGAGCAGATCCGCGATCGTCTCGATCGAAACTCCCCCCTCGCCGCCTGACGGGAACGCCGCGCGCGCGCGTTCCGAGCGCAGCGGCGCGTCGGCCGGCAAGCCGCGTCCCAGCAGGGTGAACGAGACCGCGCCGGCGAGCGCGACGTACTCGTCGAGCACGTCCTGAAAACCGGCCGCCGCCGGGGCGCCGTTCAAAATGCGCGTCTCGGCGACGCCGGCCGCGCCGAGCGCGGAGCGGTATTCGCGCATCGCGCGGTCGACCGTGCTCTCCGAACCTTCGAACAGCGCGACGATCTGCGGACGGAAGTCGATGTCCTCCGGCCGCGGCGCATCGCGCAGCGCGAGAAAACCGTCGCGGATCAGCAGTGCGACCGGAGGAACCGTCATCCCGCCGACGTGCGCGAGGACGCGTTCGCGGTTGTCGTCCTCGAACGTCGAGATGGCCAGCCGCTGCTCGGACGGCGCCGGAAGCACTTTGAAGTTTGCGCGCACGAACGCGCCGAGCGTGCCTTGCGAGCCGACGTAGAGCTTGCCGAGATCGTAGCCGGTGACGTTCTTGACCACCATTCCGCCGCAGACCGCCAGCGTGCCGTCCGCCAGGGCGACCGTCGCGCCGATCAGCAGATCGCGCGCGCGGCCGTAGGTCGCCCGTCGCGGACCGGCCCAGCCGGCCGCCAGCGTTCCGCCGATCGTGGCCCGGGCCGGTAACGGCGCGTCGAGCGGAAGAACTTGCCGTTGTTCGGCGAGCATGCGCCGCAGCGTCGCGAGCGTCGTTCCGGCGCCGATGCCGATCGTGAGGTCGCGCGGCTCGTATTCGTGCACGGCGACGAGCCGCGTCGTCAGCAGGGCGGAGTCGTACCGCGCGGGCGGGTTCGCGCTGCGCTGCAGCGTGCCGCCGCCGTGCAGCACGACGCTCTCGCCGGCGGCCGCCGCCGCGGCGAGCGCGGCAGCCATTTCGACGCCGTCGGCCGGCTCCAGCACGCGCGCCGGCGAAAGCGTCCCCAAGCGCAGGGCGTCGTTGCGTTTTGCGATCACGCCGTCGCGGTCCCGAGCGCGCTCGCCGGCGTCTTCACTTCGCCGCACGTCGCACCGCTCGGAAAGATCTTGTCGGGGTTGAAGGCGCGCATCGGGTCGAAGACGTCGCGCACGCGGCCCATCGCCGCGAGGTCGTCGGGCGAGAAGACGAGCGAGAGCGTCTCACGCTTCTCGTATCCGATCCCGTGCTCGCCGCTGATCGTGCCGCCCATCGCGATGCACGTGCGCAAGATCTCGGTACCTGCGGCGACGACGGCTTCGACCGCACGGCGATCGCGGCGGTCGAAGATCAGCAGCGGATGCAGGTTGCCGTCGCCGGCGTGGAAGACGTTGCCGACCGGGAGCCGATGGTCGCGCGCGATCGCGTCGATCGCGTGCATCACTTCGGGCAGGCGCGTGCGCGGCACGCAGGCGTCCTGGATGTAGTAATTGGGCGCGATGCGGCCGATCGCGCCCGCCGCTCCCTTGCGCGCGGCCCACAGCGCGTCACGTTCGCGCTGGTCTCGCGCCGCGCGCCACGAGAGCGCACCATGTTCGCGCGCGATCGTCGCGAGCGCGGCCTCGCCGGCCGCGACGTCGTCGTGCGTGCCGGCGATCTCGACCAGCAGCACGGCCCCGGCGTTCTCCGGATAGCCGGCGTGATAGTGCGCTTCGACCGCGCGCGTGATCAGCGCGTCCATGATCTCGAGCGCGGTCGGCACGATCCCCGCGCCGATGATCGCCGAGACGGCCTCGGACGCCGATTCGACGTCGGGGAAAGCCGCGACGCACACGCGGACGGCCTCGGGCAGCTTCATGAGGCGCACGTCGACCTCGGTGACGATGCCGAGCGTGCCTTCGGAGCCGACGAGCAAGCCGGTGAGATCGTAGCCGAAATCGTCGATCGACGTGTGGTGCAGGGCGCCGTTCCCGTCGACGTATTCGATCCCGAGCACGTGATTGGTGGTGGTCCCGTAGCTCAAGCAATGCGGCCCGCCGGCGTTCGTGCCGACGTTGCCGCCGATCGTCGAGATTTTCTGGCTCGACGGATCCGGCGCGTAGAAGATTCCGGCTCCCGCGATCGCCGCGGAGAGGTCGAGGTTGATGAGGCCGGGCTGGACGCGGGCCCGCCGGTTGCGCACGTCGAGTTCGACGATGCGGTTCATGCGCGCGAACGAGACGACCAGCCCGCCGCGCGACGGCACGGCGCCCCCGCAAAGTCCGGTCCCCGCGCCGCGCGGTACGATGGGCTCATCGCACTCGCGCGCGATCCGGACGGCGATCGCGACTTCGCGCGCATCGTGCGGCACGATCGCCGCCGAGGGGAGTTTGTCCTCGCTGTACGCGTCGAACGCGTAGACCGCCAGGTCCTCGGGCGCCGCTCGCACGACGTCGGGCCCCAGTGCGTCGAGAAGCCGCGACGCGAACGAGGAAAGCATGACCCGCGCTACGGAGGGTCGACCGGAAGTTCCTGGAATCCGCTTGCCTGGTGTTCTTCTGGAGGAAGCCCAAGGGGCCGAAGCGTCCGGTGCGCGCGACGATCACCGAACAGCAGCGGCGCGACTACCGCGCGTCGGTCGAATTCCCCATGCTCTACGTCGTGGGGGGGCGCCCCGGAACGCGCACCGCCATCGCCAACGATCTCTCGGCCGGTGGGCTGCGCCTGGTCGGCGACGAGGATTTGGAAGACGGCGCCCTGATCGACCTCCGCTTCACGCTCCCGAACGACCTGATCCGCGGGGTTCAGCTCGAAAAGGAAATCGTCGAGATTACTCGGCGCGGGAAGCTGAAGAAGAAGATCATGGTCCCCCCCGATCCGTTTCGCGAGATGCAGCTTCGGGCGAAGGTCGTGATCGCGTTCCTCAACGTCAAACGTCGGAAGTTCGCGCATGGCGTGCAGTTCGTGGACATCGATGAACGCAGCAAGGAAGAAGTCCAGCGGTTCATCCACGTTTGGCAGATACGGTTGCTTCGGGAACGCGCGCATATGCGGGGGGAGTGAACCGGCGTTGTGGTTGGGGGTGCGGGGCGGGGATGTGCTGCGGCGGGGACGCTTCCGACGGCGCATCGTGCGCCTCTGGTCGCTCGGTTGCTGCGTCGCTCCCGCGCCTCCAGCGCTCCGCGACTCTGCAAACGCCCCGCCGCAGCACATCCCCACCCCGCACCCCCGGCACGATCGTCGCACGCGACTCCGTGCGGCGCGATGGTGGCATTGAGCGTACATCAAAAAAAAATAGCAGGACTCCGGAGTTGCCGCACGCGCGGCGCGCGTGACGCACACGCGAACTTGGTGCTGTTTTGTCAGGCCGATCTGTCGATCTGTCAGGCCGAGCTTGTCGAGGTCGCCCCGTTTCGGCGCGAGCGGAGTCGAGCGACGAGCCCACATCTTGCTCTTCGCGATCGGGGGTCGCGCTTCGACTTCGCTCAGCGCGACACGAGGCGACCTCGACAAGCTCGGCCTGACACGTCGACAAGCTCGGGCCGACAGAGGCGCTACCTGACAGCGAAACACTAGGCGTGCGGCGTCACGCGCTTCGCGCGTGCGGCAACTCCGGAGTCTGCTTATTTTTTGGTCACGTGATCTTCAGACACCCATCGTGCCTGGAGGTCGGGGGGCGGGATGATGGTGTGGCGGGGCGTTTGCGCAGGAGCGAAGCCCGGAGGGCGGGAGCGACGGAGCAACCGAGTGACCGGAGGGCCATGGATGGCCCGCAGGGAGC
>JAQBPL010000214.1 GCA_028287545.1 Vulcanimicrobiota bacterium
ATCAAGAACATGAACTCGTTCCGCAGCGTGCGCCGCGCGATCGAGAGCGAGATCGCGCGCCAGATCGCGGTCGTCGAGAGCGGCGGGCGCGTGATCCAGGAGACGCGCGGCTGGGACGAGGCTGCCGGCGTGACCCACAGCCAGCGCTCAAAAGAAGAAGCCCACGACTACCGCTATTTCCCCGACCCCGACCTCGTGCCGATCGACATCACGCGCGAGACGGTCGAGCGTGTGCGCGCGTCGCTGGTCGAGACGCCGTACGAGCGCTACGCGCGGTACGTCGACAACCACGGCATCGCGACGAAACAGGCGACGCAGATCGTCGAAGACGGCGTGCTCTCGGCCTGGTTCGACCGCGCCGTCGCGGCGTCCGGAAACGCGCAGGCGACGCTGAACTTCGTGCTCGGCGACCTCTCGCGCTTGGCGAACGAAAACGCGCTGCACGTGGCGGACGGCAAGGTTACGCCTGAAGCGCTCGCGGAGCTCGTCGCGCTGACCCAGACGAACGCGATCAACTCGAAGGCGGCGAAGCAGGTCATCGAGACGCTGTGGGCCGAGGGTGGCTCGGCGAAGGCGATCGTGGAGCGCGAGGGGCTGGCGCAGGTCAGCGACCGCGGCGCGGTCGCCGCGATCGTCGACGAAGTGCTGGCCGCGAACCCGAAGGTCGTCGCCGACTATCAGGGCGGGAAGACCAACGTGATGGGATTCCTCACCGGTGAGGTGATGAAGGCATCGCGCGGGAAAGCGAATCCGAAGCTCGCCCAGGAACTGCTGCGCGAGAAGCTCGGCGCCTAGCGATTCGGATCGAAGTCGTCGGCGAGCCGGTAGCTCGTCTTGCGCGCCTTGCCGTCGTTTGAGAGGATGATCCGTTTCTCCGCGAGGTCGGCGAGGTCTCGCTGAGCGGTATCCGGCGACGCCTTTGCGATAACCGCGTATTTGCGCGAATTGAGCCAGCCCTCAAACTCTCCTCCGAGGTATCGCTCGAGGACTTTGCGCTGTCGTGCGTTCAGCTCGACATCGCGATGTTCGCGCCAGAAGCGGGTGGCGCGCATGAGGTCATCGATCGACCGCAACGTGTCGGCCCTCGCTCGACGGTAGCAGCCGATGAACCAATCGGACCACGGCGTCACGTCGGCGTCGCCGCGCTGCGCACGTTCGATCGCGCCGTAGTATTCGGCGCGCTCTTTGCGAATTTGCCGTGAGAGAGAGACGTACGGAGCAATGCGCGGCTGTGCGCGAGCGAGGCGAAGATCGGCGATCGCGCGCGCGACGCGTCCGTTCCCGTCCGAAAACGGATGGATCGTCAAGAAGCGGAGGTGCGCGACCGCAGCGTGCACGAGCGGCGGGAGAGAGGATGGCGCTTCAAACCACTCGAGAAAGGACCGCATCTCTTCGTCGACGCGGCTCGCGGGCGGCGCTTCGAAGTGCAGTACCCGGGCCTGTACGGGACCCGAAACGACCTGCATCGGGTCGTCGCGGACCGTCCGCCATTCACCGACCGTGAGCGATCGCGGGGCGTCCGCAAAGAGATCCGTGTGCCAGCGGAGCAAACGCTCTTTCGTCAACGGTGCTTCAGCGTTTTGCAGTGCATCGACGGTCATCGCGACGATGCCGTCGGCGCGCGGATCGGCGTCCCGCGATGGAGCGGCATCGACAGCAAAACGGCGCGCGAGCGATGCGCGCACGCTCTCCGCCGTGAGGCGCTCGCCCTCGATCTGCGAGGTCTCGATCGCGGTCTCCGCAAGGGTATCGAGAACAGCTCGCTCGCGATCGTCCTCCCCGAGCGTTCGGAGCGCGCCGGCGACCTCGCCCTGCTCGAACGCGGTGTCGGAAAGTGCGCCCGCGAGCCGTCCCACCTCCACGTGGAGGTCCGGCCAATCCCCCCGTTCCCATACGAATCGCCGCTGCATTGCGGGAATAGTATAACATGAATCACCGCAAGTATGCGGCAATAGTAGCCGGAAATCGCCGCAAGCCCAGCCGCCGCTCGCTTGCGGCGGCGGGAGGCGAACGGAGCGGTACAGGCCCGGGGCGAATTGTCCCGGGTCATGGTCCCCGTCGTCACCCCGAGCTCGCCGCATTGTCACCCCGAGCTTGTCGAGGGGCCCTCGTCACGAACCGAGCCCAGATGTGAACGTTGATCGTGAGGCACCTCGCGTGACCGGGGCCCTTCGAGCCTTTAGCGGCCAAAGTTCGGACCGAACTTTGTCCGATAAAGGCGCTCAGGGTGACGGGGGCGTGATCGACGAGCGCGGGCTCGACGTTCTCGATTTTCAGCGGATTCGCGAGCGGTATGCCGGCCAGACGCACTCGCCCCGCTCCGAGGCGCGTGCCCTTGCCTCCGAGCCCGAGGCGGACTTCGAGTTGGTGCGCGCGCTGGTGGCGGAGACGACGGAGATGCGCGCGCTGGCGCGCGACAGCGGCTTCGCGATGGAACGCATCGAGGACGTCGACGAAGCGGTCGCCAACGCCGCGCGCGGCGTGGCGCTCGCAGCGCGCGATCTGCGCGACATCGCCGACGCCCTGGCGGCCGGCGCGGCCGCGGCGCGGGTCGTCCGCGAGGCCGAGGGCATGCCCACCCTGCGCCGTCGCTGCGAGCCGTTTCGGGCGCTTCCGGCGATCGTCACGCGCATCACCGACGCGATCGACGAGCGCGCGCGGATCCTCGATCGCGCGTCGCCCGCGCTCGCTCGCATCCGGCGCGGCATGGTGCAGGCGCAGGACGACGCGCGCGACCGCGCCACCGCGATCGTTCGCTCGGCCCGCTACGCGCGCGCGATTCAAGACGCGATCGTCACAATGCGCGACGGCCGCTACGTCGTTCCGGTGAAGGCCGAGTTCCAGGGTGAGATCCAAGGGATCGTGCACGACACGAGCTCGAGCGGCCACACGATCTTCATCGAACCGCTCGAGACGCTCGAAGCGAACAATCGTTTGCGCGCGCTTCAGGTCCAGGAGCAGGCCGAGATCGCGCGGATTTTAGCCGAGCTCTCGGCGCTCGCCGGGCGCGAAGCGGCGCAGATCGCGGTGAACGTCGACGTCTACGTCGACCTCGATCTCGCCGCCGCGCGAGCGCGCGTCGCCGATCGCATGGACGCGGTCGCGCCGGAGCTCGTCGACGACGCCGTGGTCGCGCTGGTTGACGCGCGGCATCCGCTGCTCGACGAACGCGCGGTCCCGCAGAGCATCCGGCTCGACGACGAGACGCGCATGCTGATCATCTCCGGCCCCAACATGGGCGGGAAGACCGTCACGCTCAAGCTGGTCGGCCTCGCCGTGACGATGGCCGGCTGCGGGCTGCACGTCCCGGCCGCCGCGGCGACGATCGGCCGGTTCACGCGGGTGTTCACCGACATCGGCGACGAGCAGTCGATCGCGCTCAACGCGTCGACCTTTTCCGCCCACCTGCGGCGGCTGGCGGAGATCGTCCAGGACTCGGGCGATCGTTCGCTGATCCTCATCGACGAAATCGGCAGCGGCACCGAGCCGAACGCCGGCGCCGCGCTCGCGGTCGCCGTGCTCGAACATTTCCTCGTCCGGGGCGCGCGGGTCGTCGCGACCACGCATGCGACGGAGCTGAAGCTGTTCGGCGCGGATCATCCGCACGTCGTCAACGCGAGCGTGCGCTTCGATCCCGAAACGTACGAGCCGACCTATCAGCTCGACGTGGGTTCGCCCGGGCAGTCGCTGGCGTTCGCGCTGGCGCGCCGGATGCGCGTCGATCCAACGGTCGTCGAGCGGGCCGAGGCGCTGCTCGGGACGCAAGAGCGCGATTACGAGCGCGCGCTGGCCGAGGTGACGGAAGAGCGCATTCGCGCGACCCGCGAGCGCGAAGCGCTCGATCGCGAGCGCGCGCACCTGCGTTCGCTCGAAGACAACGCGCGCCGACGCGCGGAGGCGCTCGAGCGCGAACGGCGCGAACTCGCCAAGACGGCCGACGCGCGCTTCGCCGAGGCGCTGCGCGGCTTCACCGCCGAGCTCGAGCGGCGGGCGGCGGAGCGCACCGAACGCGGTGCGCGGGCGCCCAAGGTGACGCAAGGACAAGCCGATTTATTGGCGCGTACGCTCGACCAGATGCACCGCGAGCTCGGGCTCGAGGCGCGGCCGGAGCGCCTGCGGGAGGGTGAGACGGCGCGCGCCGTCGGCGTAGGCGATCGCGTTCACGTCACGTCGTGGGGTCAGGATGGGACGGTGATCGAAGATCTCGGCGAGAACGCGCTGGTGCAGATCGGGTCGATGCGGATGACGGTGCCGAAGGGGGAATTGCGGTTTCGGTCATCGTCGGCGGTTGGGCGCGATGAGCGGACGGGGGCCCCTCGACAAGCTCGGGGTGACACGGGCGCTCGGGGTAACGGGGGAGAGGCGACGCTGGAGGCGGCTTCTACGGCGCAGACGCAGATCGACGTTCGCGGGAAGCGTTTTGTGGACGCGGCGCCGCTGGTCGACAGCTGGATCGACGATGCGTTCATGCTCGGACATTCGCCGCTGCGGCTGATCCACGGAAAGGGCACCGGGCTGCTCGGCCGCGGCCTTCAGGAGCACCTCAAAGCACATCCGCTCGTGCAGGGCGTCCGCTACGGCAACGCGGACGAGGGAGGCGGCGGCGTCACCGTGTTTGAACTGCGCACGCCGAGCTGATGACCGACGCACCAATGGCAAATCCGAATCGTACGCCGCGCGAACGCGCGCTGATCTTGACCGACGGCTGCGATCACGTCGAAACGCTCGGCGAACTCGCGCAGCGGCTCGAGACGGGGCGCCCGCAGC
>JAQBPL010000242.1 GCA_028287545.1 Vulcanimicrobiota bacterium
TCATTGCGAGCTTGCCGAGCAACCCCCGTCGTCGCGCCGGCGGCTTCGGCCTTCGACTGCGCTCAGGCCGAAATGAGGGTTGCTCGACAAGCTCGCAATGACAACTCCCGAGGGCTCGCAATGACAACTCCCGGCTAACCGGGCGTCTCGCTACGGGTTGAACTTCTGGACGAAGTCGCCTTTGCCGTCGCGGTCGGCCCAGACGGTGAACACCGCGTGGGTCTTGGGATCGATCGCGTTGGTGTGCACGCCGGGATTCACTTGCGTCACGTCGAGCGCCGCCGGGGCTCCGCCGCGGGTGAGCGTGAAGCGCGAAACGCCGCCGCCTCCGGCGCACGCAACGACGTGCTGGGTGAGATCGAGATCGCACTGATCGAACCGCGCTGTCGAGATCTGGCCGAGCTTCTTCCCGTCCGGCGAGTACGCGCTGAGCACGCCCTTGGTTTTGTCGGCCGCGTCGGTTCCACCGACGACGATCTGATCGTATGCCGGGTCGAACTGCAACGGGTGGTTGTGCGTGATCTCGGGCGTCGCGATCGTGCGCGACACGCTCATCGACGCGGCGTCGATCACCGCGATCTCGTTGAGGTTGTCGATGTTCTGATAGACGTTGTGCGTCTTGGGATCGATCGCCAGATATTCGGGCTTGTTGCCCGGGATCGTTATCGTCTTGACGATCTTGAACGTCTTGGCGTCGACGACCCACACCTTCGTCCCGTTGTCCTCGTCGGCGTAGATCCGGCCGTTCGAGGGGTCGTACGCGATCGCGTCGACCGACCCGCCGACGTCGACGTGGTTGACGACTTTGAGCGCGGCCGGATCGATCTCGCTGACCTCGTTGTCGCCGGTGCCGACGTACACGTGGCCGCTGGCTGCATCGACGGCAACGCCGCGGACCTGGCCGACGGCGACTTGGCCGACGATCGCGCCGGTGTCGGCATCGACGACGAGCAGACGGCGCGAACCGCCGTGCGCGGCATAGACGCGCCGGCGCACAGAGTCGACGGTAACGTAATCGAAGCCGCTGAAAACGGGAACGGCTACAGGGGGAGCAGCAGGTGTCAGCACGGGCGATGGCTTCGGACGAGTGACGACCGATCCTCTTCTCCACGGAACTCGGGCGAGATAACTCCGACTTAATGCGAAGATTATCGCGCCTTAAGCGTGGCGCGATACGGCCTTAGCGTGATGCTGCATCGAACTCTTCGCGCCGCCGTGGCGACCGCGTTCTCTTTTGCCGTGGTCGCGGGCTCGGCTCTGACGACACCGTCCGCCGCGCTGGCGCAAGTCCAGACCTCGATAACCGGAAGCGTAACCGACCAACAGACCGGCCTCGGCCTCTCCGACGCGAAGGTCGTCCTGTTCCAGGGCGGGCACAGCGTCGCCGAGAGCAAGACGGACGCAACGGGCACGTTCGCGTTCGCGAATCAGGCGCCCGGAATCTACGACGTCGAAGTATCGGCACAGGGATACCAGACGTCCCGGCTCGCCGACCAAGCCGTCGCGCCCGGAACGACCGCCCTTTCTGTCCGCATCGTTCTCCCGAAGGCCTCGGGCGAGGCGGGAGTGCGCGTCATCGGCCGCGTGAGCGCCGCGACGCGCTCGGCGCTCGCCACGACCACCGTGATCAATCGGACGATCGATCCGTACGTCATCCGCGCTGAAGCGAACCTGCGCGTCGGCGACGCGCTGCTCGCTCAGCCCGGTTTGACGTCGTTCAACCTCGATTCCGCGCCGGGCGACGACCTCAACATCTCCATTCGCGGCGAACGCCCCTCCGAAGCGCAGCTTCTGCTCGACGGCCATCCGATCGGGCCGATGGGGGTCTTCAACGGAACCAACGGCGGTTTCAACTACCAACTCTCGCCCTCGTTCGCGCTCAACAACGTCGCGATCACCTACGGGACCGGAGGCGGCTCGCTCAACGGCGTCGACGCGATCGCCGGCACGATCGATTACCAGACCATCGAACCGACGCGCACACCGCAGTTCTCCCTGACGCAGGGCGGCGGAACGCAGGGTCGGATGCAGACGTTCGGCCAAGCGACGGGATCGTTCGGCAAGCTGGGCTATGCGTTCGCCTCGGGCGTCGAAGGATCGTACGGCGGTTTCGCACCGCAGACGGTCACCCAGTCCGGCCTGCTCGCGGGCGACGCGACCTCGGCCAACGTCAAGGCGAACACCTGGCTCGTCAGCGGCAACTACCTGCTGCGCAACGATCTCGGCAAGCTCCGCTATCAGTTCACGCCGAACACCGCGCTCACGCTCGGCGCGTACGTCGCGACCTCGTGGGACGACAAGACCGGGGAAGGCGACAACGACTACGTCACCCCGCAGTACGCGCTGTATTCGGCCCAGCAGAATGGCAAAACGTGCACCCTGTCCGGCGGCGGTACCGGATACCTCGCAGTCACCGATTCCAATCCCGCTGCCTGCTTCACGCCGGCGCAATATGCATCGACGTTCTCGGGCCCGGCCGGCGGAACCGCGCTGGCGTTCCAAACCCTGCACATGCAGGACTACGACGCGCGCCTGACCAGCTCGATGGGGGCGCACAACTTCGTCGTGGAAGGCTGGAAGAACGCCTACTACCAGTACTACGACCGCAACCTGTCCGGGTTCACCAACAGCTACCTCACGACGGGCGCGCGCATCAGCGACGACATCGTCTCCGAACGGAATACCTTTGGTTTCGGCTACATGTCCGTTCATCAGGTATACGTCGCGGGTACGTATGACTCGACGGGCGTGAGGAACTCGGCGGACGTTCCGTATACCACCAACAACGTTTTCGTGCGCGACGTCTTCAGCGCGACGCCGACGCTTCAGCTCTTCGCCAATGCGAACGTCCAGCATTCGTCGGTCACCAGTCAGACGGAATTCGATCCTCGCCTTTCGTTCGTGTACAACCCGAAGGGTACGGACATCTACCGGCTCTCGCTCGGACTGGGGAGCGAGGCTCCGAACGGCCAGCTCAAGACGCTTCCGCCGACAGTCAGCACGCAGCCCGGCGCGCTCAACCCGGTCTGCGGCGGGCTCAATTCGGTTGGATCGTCGTCGAATCCGAACCTCGTCGACGAGCGCGCGAAGACGATCGAAGTCAGCTACGGCCACCGTTTCTCGCGCGACAGCCAATTCCAAGCGGTCGCGTACGACCAGGAAGTCAACAACGCCATCTTCTCCAGCGTCCTGCCGCTCTCGAGCTTTCCCGGCGCGACGCTCGGAGCGAACCAGCAGCAATACTTCGACCGGATCAACCAGCTCTGCGGCCGTGAAGGAACCATCGCGGACTTCGGGTTGACGACGGCGGCCAACGCAGGGGTGGGGCGATTCCGCGGGATCGGCGTCACGGAACGCTACCGCTTCACCCCCGGCTTCTTCGTCGACGGCGGCGTGGACCTGATCTCTGCGCGCTACTACGGCATTCCGCTCGTCTCCCTAGTGAACAACGTGACGCTGATCGACGGCGGCCAAGTGGTCGGCGTACCCTTCATGAAAGCCAGCCTCGGATTGGACTACACGCTCAAGGATCACACCAAGGTGCGGCTCGACGGCTACTTCGTCGGTCGCAACAATGCGCTCCATTCTCCGCCGTACACCTACGCCAACGGACACATCACGCACCCGTTCGGCCATGGTCTCTCGATGAATCTGGGCGTGTCGAACCTTTTCAACAACCAGTACAACCAGTACGGCCTTCTTGGCTCCGCCCAGTTCATCCCGGAGAATCAGTTCGGAGGGGACAGCACCGCGCTCGCGCAGGAATTCAACGGCAACTACGGGGAGCAATTCGGTATGCCCCAGCGGTCCGTGATGCTCTCCCTGACCTATCGCACGAAATGAAGCGCACCTTCGGTACGCTCGTCGTGAGCCTCGTGCTCGCGGCGGGCGCCGTCGGCTCGGCCGCGACGACCGATCTCGACCGGGCAGTTCCGCACTACGATCACATCGTCGTGATCCTCGAAGAAAACAAGGGGAACACGACCGTCCTCGACCGCGGTCTCGCGCCGTCGATCTCGGCGCTCTCCAAAGAGTACGGCTCGGCGACCGCGATGTACGCGGAGGTCCACCCCAGCGAGGGAAATTACGTCGCGCTGCTCGGCGGCGACACGTTCGGCATTCACGACGACGACGCGTGGTACTGCGTTCCCGGTTCGACGCGCGCGTTTTGCAAGAACTCGGCGAAGCCCGACTACGTGGCGCACGAGATCGACGCGCCGAACCTCGGCACGCAGATCCGCGCCAAAGGGCTCGACTGGCGAGCCTATCTCGAGGACCTGCCCGAACCCGGTTCGACGGCGATCATCTCGCGCGGCACGGCGACGACGCCGCCCGCATTGTACGCGGCGAAGCACACCGGTTTCACGAACTTCAAGAGCACGATCGACGATCCCGACCGGGCGCAGCGCCTGGTCGGGTTCGATCGCTGGCAGCGCGATCTCGCGGCGGGAACGGTGCCCGCGTTTGCGCTCGTCGTGCCGAACCAGTGCAACGAGATGCACGGGATCGACGCGAGCGCGGGGGCCGGCGTGCCGGCCGACTGCTCCGACAAGGAAGGCGTCATTCGGCGCGGCGACGCCTACGCGGGCAACCTCGTCCGGGCGATCCAGGCCTCATCGCTCTGGAAGAGCGGGAACACCGCGATCGTCATCACCTGGGATGAAGACGGCGGCGGCGACCGCGTTGCCGGCGCGAAGGTGTCGTGCTGCGTCGTCGATGCGCGCATTCCGGGCGGCGGGCACATTCCGACCGTCGTCATCACCAACCACGGCCCGCGCGGCCTGAACGACCCGACCGAATACAACCACTTCAGCCTGCTCCGAACGTTCGAGGACGCGCTCGGCCTCGACGGCCACGTCGGCCACGCCGACGACCAAACCGTCCGTCCCATGACCCCGCTCTTCGCCCTGCGGCACTAACGCTCGCGCCGGCTTACGTGCGGAAGTTCTTTCGCAGGCTTGTCCACACGTCGTCGTAGGCGGCTTGCAGCGTCGGGCTTTCCATTGCGTAGGCCGTCGGGACGAAGATCAGCCGCGACTCGAACATGAACGCGAGCGTGTCGTCGAGCTTCTGCGGCGCGAGCTCGGCGCTGCTGGCGCGCTCGTAGGTCGCGGCGTCGGGCCCGTGCGCAGACATGCAGTTGTGGAGGCTCGCGCCGCCCGGGACGAAGCCTTCTTCTTTCGCGTCGTACGTGCCGCGCACCAGGCCCATGAACTCGCTCATCACGTTGCGGTGGAACCACGGCGGACGGAACGTGTGCTCGGCGACCAGCCAGCGCGGCGGAAAGATGACGAAGTCGACGTTCGCCGTGCCCGGCATCGCGGACGGTGAGGTGAGTACCGTGAAGATCGAGGGGTCGGGGTGGTCGAAGCTGACGCTGTTGATCGCGTTGAACGCCGCGAGGTCGTAGGTGTACGGCACATAGTTGCCGTGCCAGGCGACGACGTCGAGCGGCGAGTGATCGAGGACCGTCGACCAGAGCCCGCCGCCGAACTTGAGCACGACCTCGGTCGGCTCGTCGAGCTCCTCGAACGCGGCGACCGGAGCGCGGAAATCACGCGCGTTCGCCAAACCGTTCGCGCCGATCGGTCCGAGCTCGGGCAGGCGGAACGGCGCGCCGTAGTTCTCGCAGACGTACCCGCGCGCGTGCGCCTCGGCGAGTTCGACGCGGAAGCGCATCCCGCGCGGAACGACCGCGATCGCGCCGGGCGCCACCGCCAGCCGGCCGAGCTCGGTGACGAGCACGATCGTGCCGAGTTCCGGGACGAGCAGCAGTTCGCCGTCGGCATCGCAGAAGACGCGCGCGCGCATCGAGCGGTTCGCG
>JAQBPL010000247.1 GCA_028287545.1 Vulcanimicrobiota bacterium
CTGACCGCGGCCGAATCGGCCAAGGCCGAGAAGAACGCGCTCACCGCGGAGATCTCCCGGGCAGCCGACAAGAAGGCCGCCGCGGCCGAGCTGCGGCCGAAGATCGCCGCGCTCGACGAGCAGATCGCCGCGGCCGGCGCGGGCGTCCCTGCGCTCGAGGAGCAGATCAACGCGGCCTTGTCGGAGGTTCCGAACCTGCTCGACCGCGTCGTGCCGGACGGCGACACAGAAGCGCTCAACGTCCAGATGCGCGCGTGGGGCGAACCGCCGGCGTTCGCGTTCACGCCGAAGCCGCATTGGGAGATCGGCGAGGCGCTCGGGATCCTCGATTTCGAACGGGCGGCGAAACTCTCGGGCGCGCGCTTCTCGGTCCTGCGCGGCGCCGGCGCGCGGCTCTCGCGCGGCCTGGCGCACTTCTTCCTCGATCGCGCGGCGCGCAACGGCTACGTCGAGATCAATCCGCCGCTCTTGGTCTCGCGCTCGACGATGTGGTCGACCGGCCAGCTCACCAAGTTCTCGGACCAGATGTACGTCTTCGAAGGCGACGGCGAGAACGAGGCGCTCTATTTGATCCCGACCGCGGAGGTGCCGCTGACCGCGCTGCACCGCGACGAGATCCTCGCCGGCGAGGCGTTGCCGGTCCGCTACGCCGCGCACACGCCGTGTTTCCGCAAAGAAGCCGGCGCAGCGGGCCGCGACACGCGCGGATTGATCCGCCAGCATCAGTTCGAAAAAGTCGAGCTCGTGTGGCTGACCGAACCCGAGCGTTCGTTCGACGATCTCGAAACGCTGACGCGCAACGCGGCCGGCCTGCTCGAAGAGCTCGGCCTCGCGCACCGGGTCATGCTGCTGTGCGCCGGCGACACCAGCTTCAACTCGGCGAAGACCTACGACATCGAAGTGTGGCTGCCGGGCGCGGATGCGTACCGCGAAGTCTCCTCGTGTTCGAACTGCACTGATTTCCAGGCGCGCCGCAGCGGGATCCGCTTCCGCCGCGACGCGAAGGCAAAGCCGGAGTTCGTGCACACGCTCAACGGCTCGGGCTTGCCGATCGGACGCGTCCTTGCGGCGCTGCTCGAGAACGGTCAGCGCGCCGACGGCGGCGTCGACCTGCCGCCCGTTCTGCATGCGTTCGCCGGCTTCGCTTCGATCGAGCCGGACGGAAGCGTTCGCTGATTCACGATGGATGAGGCCGTCGCGCGCGCGGTCGCCGTGCTGCGGGCCGGCGGCGTCGTCGCCCTCCCGACCGAGACCGTCTACGGACTCGCCGCCGACGTGACGAATCCCGCCGCGATCGCCCGCGTCTACGCGATCAAAGGACGTCCGCCCGATCATCCGTTGATCGTGCACGCGCACGATCTCGCCGCGCTCGAGGGGTACGTCGCGAAGCCCAGCGACGCGCTGCGCGTGCTCGCGGCGGCGTTCTGGCCGGGTCCGCTGACCGCGGTCGTCGAGCGCGGTGACCGCACGCCGCGCAGCGTCACGGGCGGGCAGGACACCGTCGCCGTGCGCGTGCCCGATCATCCCCTGGCGCTGGCGATCCTGGCGAGCTTCGGCGGCGCGCTTGCCGCGCCGTCGGCGAACCGCTTCGGGCGCATCTCGCCGACAACGGCGGAACACGTTCGCGCCGATCTCGGCAACGAGGTCGATCTCGTGGTCGACGGCGGTCCGGCCGCGGTCGGCGTCGAGTCGACGATCGTCGATCTCACCGGCGCGGTTCCGGCGGTGCTGCGCGCCGGCGCGATCACCGCATCGCAGCTCGGCGAGGTGCTGGGCGTGCCGGTCGTCACGCGCGTCGGCGGCGCGGTCCGCGCACCCGGAACGCTCGCATCGCACTACGCGCCGCGCGCGCGGATCGTGCTGGTCGAGGAAACCGCACGCGAGGCCGCCGCGCGTACGCGCGCCGAACGCGGCGAACGGGTTGCGCTGCTGACGCTGCCGGCGGATGCGGCACGCGCCGCGAAGGCGCTTTACGCGACGCTGCGCGCGCTCGATGCGGAAGGGTACGACACGATCGTCGCTACGCTGCCGCCCGACACGGAGGCGAACGCGGCGGTCCGCGACCGGCTCACGCGCGCGTCCGCCCCGCGATAGCGCGCAGTTCGTCCTTGGCGCGTTCGAGGATCGCCTTTCGCTTTGCGGGGAGATTCGCGCCGGCGCGGTTGATGTAGAACGTCAGCATCGACATCGCCGAGCGGTAGGGCGACGTGGCCTTTCGGCGGCGCGACCGCTGCGCGTCGCGCAGCAGTTCGCGCGCGATCGCTGTGGGATCGTCCAGCGCGAACGTGCCGCTCGGGATGTCGAGCGCGTTGCTGGTTTCGGTAACGCGGCCGGACCACTTTCGTTGGGTTGCCATGACCCTTCGATACCCGCCGGGAAGCAGGGCCGCATGCTTCGTCCGGCCGCGTTCGTGCTTGCCTGCCTGCTCGCCGGCGTCCCCGCGCGAGCGGCCGTTCCGGCGCAGGCGGCGCTCGGGCCGCTGGACGTCATCGCGCTCGAGATCGGATATACGACCGTGCTGGCGCGTTATTACAAGCCCGTCAACCCGGCCGTGCTCTACGCGGGCGCGCACCGCGGTTTGATCGCGTACTTGAAGGCACGCGGCGTTGCGAATCCTGCGCTCCCGCCGGCGCCGGCGCGCACGGACCGCTACGCCGCCGAAAATGCGATCGCGCGCGACGTCGCGCTCGCGCTGACTCGCTACGCGGGACGCGTGCGCACGTCGGACCTCATCGATGCGACGATCGCGGGCGAACTGGCGGCGCTGCACGATCCGTACTCGCTCTTGTTCAAACCGGCCGCATACCGGCAGTTCATCGGGTTCCTCGACGGACGCGCCGTCGCAGGCATCGGCGCCGAGCTCGACGTCGATCCGCAAACGCACGCGGTGCGCATCGTCGACGTGTTCCCAGGCAGCCCGGCGGAGGCCGGCGGGCTCGCCTCCGGCGACCTCATCACCGCGATCGACGGCAACCCGCCGCCGGCGGGGACGCCCGCCGCCGTCTCCGCCGCGCTGCGCGGCGCCCCAGGCACTACCGTGCGCATCACCGTCTCGCGCAACGGCGCCGCGCGCGATCCCGTGGCACTGGTGCGCCGAACGATCGTCGCGCCCGACGTGACCGGCCGCGCGCTCGAGGGCGGGATCGGCTACGTGCGGCTGCGCTCGTTCGGCGCGCTGTCCGCCAAACAGCTCGACACGGTGCTTGCACGGCTGCAGGCCGGCGGCGCGCACGCGTACGTTCTCGACCTGCGCGCGAACGGCGGCGGCTACCGCGACGATGCGATCGCGATCGCGTCGCACTTCGTGCACGGCACGATCGTCACGACGCAAGAGCGCGGCGCCGCGCCGGCGGTCTTCACGGCCAAATCGACGACGCCGCTGCTCGGCGCGCCGCTCGCGGTCCTCGTCGACGGCAACACGGCATCCGCAGCGGAAATCGTTGCCGCAGCGGTGCAGGACGCGCACGCCGGCACCGTGATCGGCGCGAAGACCTTCGGCAAAGGTTTGGTGCAGGAGACCTTTCCGCTGCCGGACGGCGGCGCGATCAAGCTGACGGTTGCGCAGTACCGCACGCCGTCCGGACGCGACATCGACGGCGTCGGGATCACGCCCGACATCACCGTCGCGGAGCCGCCGGAAGCGCATCCTGGCGAGGCCGGCAACGACCCCCAACTCGACCGCGCGCTCGCCCTGCTCGCGCAACAGCCGGGCTAACGTTCGAACTCGTCGAGCGTCGGTGGCGTCAGCCGAACGGCGAGCGACGCCGAGAGCGTCGAGGCGTCGGGGAGCGGCGTCTCTTCATCGAGCGGGCGCTGCAGCGCGACCAGCACCGCACCGTCGGGCAGCGTCGTGACGCCGCGAATTTCCCAACCTTGCGAGCCCAGCAGCGCAAGAGCCGGGTCGACGTCGCCCAGCGCAGCCGCCTCGGGAGTCAACGGGTAGAAGGCGAACTCGAAGTGGCCGCGCATGGCCGTGCTCCTACCCGCCGAGCGACGCCGTCTTACGTGCGAGGCGCAACACCGACTCGTCGACGCCATATCGCGCGAGCGACTCGAAAGGAACCCAGGCGAGGTCGTTCGATTCGCTGCTCATCAGAAGCGGCTCGGCCGGATCGCCTTCGAGCGCGAAGCGAACGTCGTAATGATCGTGCGCGGGCTCGGCCCCGCGCGCCGGGATCGGATGAACGTCGACGTCGTAGATCGCCTCGCTCGCGAAGCGCAGCGAGCGCAGGCCGGATTCTTCGCACGCTTCGCGCAGAGCCGCGCGCCGCACGTCGACGTCGCCGTCGACATGGCCGCCGAGCTGCATCCAACGGCGCAACTTCCGGTGATGGGTCAACAGCGCGCGGCCGCGAGACGGATCGACGATCCAGGTCGATGCGGTGACGTGTCCGATCCCCAGCGTACGCTCGAACGCATTCGGGTGGTTCTCGACGAAGGCGACGAAGCGATCGCGCATCATCGCTTCGTGCGGGTCGACCGGGTCGTACGCGCGCAGTTCGGCCACGAAGGCGCCGCGCGGATCGAACGCCGGAGTACGGTTCACCGGCCCGGCGTACCACGCGGCGACGGCGAACCCTTTGAAGCCAAGCGCGGAACGCGCAGGATCACAGGGAGGCTCCCGCCGCAAATGCAGGCGTATGGATACGACGGGCGGGACCTCACGGCGCGACCTCTTGAGCGGCGCCGCAGGCGCGCTCGCCGCCGCGGCGGTCGCAGGCGCACCCACAGCGGCCGGTGCGGCGCAGCCTGCCGCCGCTACCTGGAGCGCGGAGTACTGGGCGCGCAAAGACGCGGTGCAGCTCTACCTGTATCGCAAGCGCGCCGCCGCACCGCCGCCCGCGAACGGCAAGGGTGCCTCGCTGCCGGTGCTGTTCCTGGTCCACGGCTCCTCTTTCTGCGGCCGCTCGACCTACGACCTCACGGTCCCCGGCGCGCCGGGATATTCGATGATGGACGTCTTCGCCGGCCTCGGCTACGACGTCTGGACGCTCGACCACGAAGGCTATGGCCGCTCGTCGCGCACCGCCGGGAACTCCGACATCGCGAGCGGTGTCGCCGATCTCGCTGCCGCGATGGAGGTCGTGCGCCGCGAGACGGGCGCGGAACGGGCGCACTTCCACGGCGAGTCCTCAGGCGCGATCCGCTGCGCGGCGTACGCGTCCGCGGCGCCCGAACGGATCGGTCGGCTCGCCTTGAGCGCCTTCACCTACACGGGTGAGGGTGCGCCGACGCTCGCGCAGCGGGCGAAGGACGTCGAATTCTACCGCACCCACAATCGCCGCCCGGCCGGGCGCGAACTCTATCGCAGCATCTTCACGCGCGACAAAGCCGGTACGGCCGATCCGCGAGTCGGCGACGCGCTCGCCGATGCGGAAGCGCAGTACGGCGATTCGGTCCCGACCGGCACCTATCTCGACATGGTCACGAAGCTGCCGCTGGTCGATCCCGCGAAGGTGCACGCGCCGGTGCTCATGCTGCGCGGCGAGTACGACGGGATCTCGACCGAGGACGACTGCCTCGCGTTCTACCGGCGGCTGCCCAACCGCGACCGGCAGTTCGTCACGCTGCCGGGTTCGGCGCACTCGCTGGTGCTCGGCTACAACCGCGCGCTCTTCTGGCACGCGCTCGACGCCTTCTTGCGCCCGCCGGCGCGCGAGGATCGCCTCGCTTAGACCAGCGCGGCGTCGCTGACGAGGATACCGTCGTCGTCGCTGTAGAGCCACGCGCCCGGCCGGAACAGCACGCCGCCGAACGACAGGGGAACGTCGACGGCACCGATGCCTCGCTTCGCGCTCTTCATCGGATTCGAGCCGAGCGCTTTGATCCCGACATCCAGCGCGCGCAGCGCGACGACGTCGCGTACCGCGCCGAAGATCACCAAACCGCTCCAGCCGTTGGCCAGCGCGAGGCCGGCGATCATGTCGCCGACGAGCGCGGCGTGCAGCGAGCCGCCGCCGTCGACGACGAGCACGCGGCCGTCACCGTTGGTCAAGAGCACTTCCCTGATCAGCGCGTTGTCGCAGAATGTCGACACCGTCCGGATCGCGCCGTGGAACGCCGCGCGCCCACCGAACTGCCGCAGTGGAGCCTCACAGCTCTGCAGCCGCTCCTGATGCGCATCGACGAGGTCGGCGGTGGACCAGCTCATCGCGCGACACCGAATCGCAGCGCGTCGCGCACGTCGTCGGTGCAGTTGCTGGTGATCTGAATTGCGCCGCTCGCCGCGAGGCGCAGCGCGACGTCGGCGTCGTCGACCGCCCAGGTGCCCCACCGCATCCCGAGGCGCCGCATCGCTTCCGGAAAATCGTCCGGCTGCACGAAGCTCGCGTCGATCCCGTCGATCGGGCAGCCGTCGTTGCGCGCCATCGTGACCAGCGCGTCGTAGTCGACCGGCTGCTGCCAGGTCGTCTTGAAGGTGAGGCCATCGGGTTCGGTGTGGTCGTATCCGCAGCGCCACACACCCGGCTTGAGCTCCTCGAACACCACGATCCAATAGCAGGTGAACTCCGGCCGGAGCAGCTTCATCTGCGTGATCGAATCGATGCTGAAACTGATGAAGACGATCTCGTCGGGACCTTTGCCGGATGCGTCGATCACTTCCAGCAGCGGCGGGATGATGCCGGGACCCTGCTTCATCTCGACGTACAGCCGGCGTCCGGCCGGCATGATCTCGAGCACCTCGCTGAGCAGCGGCAAACGCAGGCCCGCCCAGATCGGACCTTTGTTGATGCCGGCATCGAGCGCGCGCAATTCGGCGAACGTCGACGCGCCGACGTTCATGTCGCGATCGCACGTGCGCCCGGTCGTCTGATCGTGGATCACGACGATCTTGCCGTCGCTCGTGACATACACGTCGAGCTCGCACGTCACGCCCCGCTCCCAGCCGAGCGCGAAGGCGGGCAGCGTGTTCTCCGGCGGCGCCGACGGCCGATGCGCCTGGATTGCGACGGGGGCCGGATAGTCCTTGCCGGTGCCGCGATGGGCGACGATCTCGACCGGTGGTTTCTGCGGTTCGCT
>JAQBPL010000276.1 GCA_028287545.1 Vulcanimicrobiota bacterium
CCCCCCTTAACCAGCCCTTCTCCGAGCTCCTCGCCGCCGATCTCGAAGACGATGCGCAGCAGTTCTACGCCCGCATGGCCTCCGACATCGGGGTCGTGGCCGCCGGCGGAGACCGGCTCCCCCAAGCGCCCGCAGTCGTGGGGGTGCTCCTGAAGGCGCTCGTGGCGGCACCGGCCGCGAGAGCCGGTTGCTGGCGACACCTCTACCGGAACATCGCCGCCTTGGTCGCCGGCTGCGACTCCGCTACCCCGCCGGACGCCCTTCGGGTGGGGTTCGTCCGGGCGCTCGGTCACCTCCGCCAGTTCCTCGCCGAAAACGCGGACATCGCCGATGCGCTGGGCATTGAGGACCTCGAGCGGGCCGTGGGCCGAGGCGCCAGGGCCTAGCGACGATGCCCGATTCGAACGCCGCAGCCAGGGTCGAGGAACGGCGCGACGTCACCGAGAGCGGGCTTCGCCTTGGGCTGATCGTCGTCGGCGTCATGCTCGCCGCGCTGATGCAGACGCTGGACACGACGATCACCAACGTCGCGCTGCCGAACATCCAAGGGAACCTCGGGGCGAGTCAGGACGAAGGGACGTGGGTCGTCACGGCCTACACGATCGCCGCGATCATCGTCATCCCGCTGACGCCGTGGCTGCAAGGCCGGTTCGGCCGTAAGGCCTATTTCCTGACGTCGATCGCCGGGTTCACCATCGCGTCGGTCTTCTGCGGCTTGTCCGGGAATCTCGACGAGCTCGTCGCCGGGCGCATCGTGCAAGGGGCGTTCGGGGGCGGGCTCCTGGCAACGTCCCAATCGATTCTGCGCGATTCGTTTCCGCCGAAGCACCTCGGCCTGAGTCAGGGGATCTTCGCGATCGGGGCGGTCATGGGACCGGCGCTCGGGCCTCCGCTCGGCGGTTTTCTCGTCGACAATGCGTCCTGGAACTGGGCCTTCGAAATCAACCTCGTCCCCGGCGCGATCGCGTTCGTGCTCATGCTTCTCCTGTTGCGCGACCCCGACTCCAAGCGCAACCTTCCCATCGACGCGGTCGGCCTCGCTCTGCTCGCCGTTACGCTCGGGACGCTGCAGTACGTGCTGACCGAGGGCGAACGGCTCGACTGGCTCTCGGATCCCTCGATCGCCTTTAGCACCGCGGTTTGCGCGATCGGCTTCGCCGGCTTCGCATGGTGGGAGCTCTTCGGGACGACGACGCCTGTCGTCGACCTTCGCATCCTTGCGAACCGCAGCGTCTCCGCGGGGACGATCCTCTCGTCGGTGATCGGCGTGGCGGGGCTCGGTTCGGCGTACACGCTGCCGCAGCTCACGCAAGGCCCGCTCGACTTCTCGCCGTCCTTGAGCGGCCTGCTGTTCCTGGTGCGCGCGTTCCCGATCATGCTCGTCACGCTGCCGCTGGTGTTCCTCGCGTCGAAGATCGACACGCGCGTGCTGGTCGCGTTCGGTTTCCTCGTCGTCGCGATCTCCAGCGGACTGTTGGGCAGTGCGACGACGTCCGACTCGTCGTTCGGCACGTTCGTCGTGCCGCTGATCCTCTCGGGGATCGGCATCGTGACGCTCTACATCCCGCTCTCGATCGCCGTTCTCGGGGCCACCACGCCCGAGCAAGGGCCGAAGGCGAGTGCGTTTCTGAACCTCGGCCTCCAGCTTGGCGGATCGGTCGGTATCGCCGCGCTGACCGTCTTCGTCGACCAGCGCGAAGCGTTTCATTCGACGATCTTGGCCGGAGCGGCGACGCTCGGCAGCCTGAACCTTCGCGGCTTTACCGGCACGACCGCACAGCTGGCCCAGCTCATCGCCACACAGTCTACCGTGCTCTCCTACGCCGACGCGACGTATCTGATCGGACTGCTCGGCGTGCTCTGCATTCCGCTCGTTTTGCTGCTGAGAAGGCCGCGATCGGCCCGCCGGCCCGCGGAGATCAGCGAATGAACAAGGCTACAACTCTAATATGCGTCGGAGAGCGCGGCCGGAAGGTGCTCGCGGCACATCTCCTGCGCATCGTCGTGCGCGGTGAGCGCGGCAGAGATGACGGGGTGCGCCGCGGGGTAATTCAGGAAATAGTCGATCTCGTCGTACTGAGCACGGATAGGGAAGGCGAGCCGCTCCTCAACCACCGAGAACTCCGCAGCGATACCCGGCTTGTTGCCGCGGGCATCGAAGCGAATCCAGCGCTTCAATGATTCCAGCCAAACCGTGTTGAGCGCCTGGATGACGTAGCCCGCCGAGTCGTCGTCCAGCAAGGTGAGGCGTTGATAGCAGATCCCGCTCGGAATCCCGGCGGCGCGAAGCAGCGCGGCCGCCAAGTGACTCTTGGCATAGCAGATGCCCTCGCGGTACGCGAGGACGTCGGACGCCGTCCGCGTCACCCGCCGCCCCTGAATGTCCCACGAATGTGCGACATCGTCCCTGACGAACCGAAAGACCCGCTCGGCTGCCTCGACGTCCGTCGTGCCTCGAAGGCGCGAAGCGTGCTCGACGATCGCCGGATGACGGCTCTCGATGAACTCGTCGGAAGCAAGAAACGCTTCGAGCGAGTGTCGCGTCTTCAGCGCCGTCATCA
>JAQBPL010000319.1 GCA_028287545.1 Vulcanimicrobiota bacterium
CGCTCGGCAACCAGACCGCGATGGAGACCGCGAAAAAGAATGCCAACGGCGCGTACGCCGCCGTCGATTTCATCGTCGGCTTCAACTCCAACGTCGCCACCCACTTCCTGACCTCGTTCTACCAGCGTTTCCATCACAATCCGGACGTCGGCTCGGGTTCGGGCTGGGTGTTCGACTCGGTCAACATGCTCGCGGCCGTCTACCGGAAGCAGAAGTCGACCGATCCGAAGCAGACGATCGCGTCGCTGAAGAGCCTCAAAGGCTTTGAAGGCGTGCTCGGACGGTTCGACGCCGACGCCGAGGGCAACATGGTGCATTCGGTTTCGATCGGGCAGATCGAAGACGAGAAGCTGCACCTGGTGAAAAAGGTCTCGGCCTAACCGCGGTCGCGATGATGCATTTCGATCCGGTCGCCAACCTGCAGCTTCTGGTCAGCGGCCTGGCGATCGGGTCGATTTACGCGCTGGTGGCGTTGGGGTTCGTCCTCATCTACAACGCGGTCGGGGTAGTGAACTTCGCGCAGGGCGAGTTCGTCATGTTCCCCTCGTACATCGCCGCGACGTTCCTGCTCCCAGGGGTCGCCGTGTTCGGAACGGTCGTGCATTGGCAGCTGCCGCTGATCGCCGTGTACCTGCTGGTGATCGTGCTGATGGTCGGTTTCGGGCTGCTTTTCAACCGCATCGCCTACTACCCGCTGCGCGATCGCGGCTGGCTGCCGGTCGTGATCTCGACGATCGGCGTCTCGATCTTCCTGCGCAATTTGGTGCAGCTCACCTGGGGCAGCCAGCCGCTCGTGCTGCCGCCGCTCTTTCCGGTCGACACGATCGCCGTCGGCCCGCTGCACATCCGGCCGCAGGACCTCGCCATCATCGGCGTCACCGCGCTCCTGATCGCGTTCCAGTACGTGCTGTTCGAACGCACGACGCTCGGAAAGCAGATGCGCGCGACGGCGCAGGACCGCACGACCGCGCGCTTGATCGGGATCCGGGTCGGCCGCATCGTCGCGATCACGTTCGTCTACAGCGCGCTGCTGGGGACGATCTCCGGCCTGCTCGTCGCGCCGCTGTTCACCGTGACGAAGGAGATGGGCGCGCTGATCGCGCTCAAGGCGTTCGCGGCCAGCATCGTCGGCGGGTTCGGGAGCATCCCTGGCGCCATCATCGGCGGCTTGGCGATCGGGGTGATCGAAACGTTCGGCGGATTCTACGTCTCGTCCGCGTACGTTGATGCGATCGCGTTCGTCATCCTCATCGGCGTGCTGCTGGTGCGGCCCTCGGGGCTCTTCGGCGAGCGCGTCGCGGAGAAGGCATGATGAACAGGCGCGTTCTTCCCCTGGCCGCGCTGGTCGTCGTCGTCGCGCTGATCCCGCTGGCCGTGCACTCCGACTACCTCCTCACGTTGTGCGTCACCGCGGGGATCTATGCGATCGTCGTGATGGGACTGGGCATCCTGCTCGGCTTCACCGGGCAGATGTCGCTCGCGCAGGCCGCGTTTTTCGGCATCGGCGCGTACACCTCGGGCTGGCTGACGACGCATCTCGGCTGGCCGGTGTGGCCGGCGATGGCGTGCGCGATGGCGATGAGCGCGCTGGTCGCGCTCGCGGTCGGCTACCCGTGCCTGCGGCTTTCGGGGCACTATCTCGCGCTCGCGACGATCGGTTTCGGGATCATCGCGCAGCTGGTCCTCATCAATTGGAAAGACGTCACGAACGGCAGCGACGGGATGACCGGGATTCCGGCGCCGGTCATCGGGCCGTGGACGTTCGAACGCTACGACTCGTACTTCTACATCGTCCTCGTCGCGGTGCTCGCGTGCGCGTACGTCGCGTGGCGCATCAAGACGACGCGGGTCGGTCGCGCGCTCGAAGCGATTCGCGAGAACGAGATCGCGGCACGCGCCGCCGGCATCGACGCGACCCGGTACAAGATCATCGCGTTCGTGTTCGCGGGCGCGTACGCGGGGCTGGCCGGAAGCCTGCTCGCGCACACGACCAAGTTCCTCAGCCCGGATTCGTACTCGTTCGACCAGTCGGTTGTGTTCCTCGTCATGCTGATCGTGGGCGGCTCCTCGTCGATCGGCGGCGCGATCCTCGGCGCGGTGCTGCTCGAGTTTCTGCCTGAAGTGCTGCGCCCGCTCAAGAGCTCGTACATCATGGTCTACGGAGCGGCGGTCGTCGTCATGATCATCTTCATGCCGCGCGGTCTGGTCGGCTTGTTCGAGAGCCTCCGCGCGCGCGCCCGGCGCGGCGCGCCGCCGGCGCTCGGCGCCCCGGCTGCTGCCGAAGCGGAGCCGGCATGACGGCGCCGGACGCGGCGGCCGCCGCACAGCACGGCCTGCTCGAGATCCGCGGCCTGATCAAGCGGTTCGGCGGCGTCACCGCGGTGAACGCGCTCGACATGACGGTGCGCGCGGGCGACGTGCACGCGTTGATCGGGCCGAACGGATCGGGCAAGACGACGACCCTCAACGTGATCTCCGGGCTGTATCGGGCCGACGGCGGTTCGGTTGCCTTCGACGGCGACGAACTCGCCGGCCGCCCGGCACATGCGATCGCGGCGCTCGGAATCGGCCGCACGTTCCAGAACATCCGACTCTTTGGCGAGCTCAGCGTCCTCGAAAACGTGATGATCGGCCGCCACGTGCGCACGAAGACCGGCTTTCTCGGCGCGCTGATCCCCGGCGGCGCAACGGCGCGCGAAGAGCGCGAGACGCGCGAGCGAGCGCGCGAGCTGCTGGCCTTCGTGGGGCTCGACCCGGGGGGGGCGCCTATCGCGCGCAGCCTGCCGTACGGCGATCAGCGGCGAGTCGAGATCGCGCGCGCCTTGGCCGCGGAGCCGCGGCTCCTGCTGCTCGACGAGCCTGCCGCGGGGATGAATCCGGCCGAGACCGACGCGCTCGTCGTGCTGCTGCGGCGCATCCGCGACCTCGGTACGACGCTGCTGCTCATCGAGCACGACATGAACTTGGTGATGACGGTGAGCGACCGCATCACCGTGCTGAACTTTGGCCAGCACATCGCGGAGGGCGGGCCGGCGGAGATCGCGCGCAATCCCGACGTGATCACCGCGTATCTCGGAGGGACGCTCGATGCTGCTTGAGCTGCGCGACGTCGTCACGCGCTACGGCGCGGTCGAGGCGCTGCACGGCATCTCGCTCGACGTCGCCGAGGGCGAGATCGTCTCGCTGCTCGGTGCGAACGGTGCCGGCAAGAGCACGACGCTCAAGACGATCTCGCGCATCCTCGCGCCGAGCGCCGGCGAGGTGCGCTTCGACGGCGCGTCGCTCGACGGGCTCGACCCGGAGGACGTCGTCGCGCGCGGGATCGCGCACGTCCCCGAGGGGCGCAAGATCTTCCCCGGACTCTCGGTGCTCGACAACCTGCGCCTCGGCGCGACGCCGCGCCGTGCGAACCGCGCGACGATCGACGGCGACGTCGACGAGGTGCTCGCGATCTTCCCGAAGCTGCGCGCCCTGGGCGCGAAGATGGGCTGGACGCTCTCCGGCGGCGAGCAGCAGATGCTCGCGATCGCGCGCGGCCTGATGGCGAAGCCGCGGCTCTTGCTGCTCGACGAGCCGTCGCTCGGCCTGGCACCGCTGGTCGTGAAAGACGTGATGGAGACGATCGTGCGCATCGCCCGCGACGGCACGACCGTTTTGCTGGTCGAACAGAACGCTCACCTCGCGCTGCAGATCGCCAGTCGCGCCTACGTCCTGGAAACCGGCCGCGTCGCCCTCAGCGGCGACGCGCGGACGCTGCTGGCAAGCGAAGAGATGCGCCGAGCCTACCTCGGCAGCGC
>JAQBPL010000393.1 GCA_028287545.1 Vulcanimicrobiota bacterium
CGTTCTTCCGCACGCAGGCCTTCTTGGATCCCGCCAGCGCGCGTGCCGAAGCGAAGCGCGGCACGCAGGACGCGACGTACGGCTACTACACGCTCGGCAAGCTCGCGATCTTCAAATTGCGCGCGGACTACAAGAAGAAGCTCGGGAGCGCGTACACGCTCGCGCGCTTCCACCACGATCTTTTGCAGTACGGCGATCCGCCGCTGCCGCTCTTGCGCCCGCTGCTGCTGGGCGCCGACGACGACGGCAAAGTGCTGCCGGACTAGCTGGGTACGAGCGTGGCATGCCACGCGGAAAGAAGGGCGAGTTTGCGCCGCTGCCGTCGACGCTCGAACGCTCGCCGAAAAAAGCGCAAGACACCTACGAAAAGACGCTCGAACACGCCGAAGCGGAGTACGCCGGCGACGAGGAGCGGGCGCATCGGGTCGCCTGGTCGGCGGTCAAGCACTCATTCGAGCGCACGGGCGATCACTGGGAGCCCAAGGAGGAGCGGGGTCCCTCCGATCCGCGCGCCGCGCAGGGCGGGCCGAACGCGTCGGGCCGTTCGTTCGGCGGCGTCGACGTCGAGGGGAAGACAAAAGCGCAGCTGATCGAAGAGGCCGGCCGCAACGGCGCCCACGTCACCTCGCACATGACCAAAGCCGAGATCGCCGACACGATCGTGAAGGCGATTCACGCGAACGACCGCAAGCGTCGCGAGCGTTCTACCCGTTGATCAACCGGTGATCAACCAGCCGGTGACCGTGGCGGTCGTGCCGCCGGCGTAGGTGATCGTTCCGTTTCCGGAATGGTCGACCGTCGCCCGTGACCGTCTCGATCGGAGCGGCGCCGGTGACGGTCCACGCCGGCGAAGGTCCGGCTGCGATGTCCAGCCCGGACGCCGCGAGGTACGCCGATGCGGTCGCCGTCTCCGTCCCGGTCGAGGTGGTGCCGTTGGTCACGTACGATACGGCTTCGTCGAGGCTTACCCCGTCTTGCTGGCCCGAGGCGGTGACCACGGTGGCGAGGCCGCAGTGAAGCGACGCGCTCGTGCTCGGCCCGACGCACGTCGCGCCGAGTTTGGCGTACGGCGTTCCGCCGACGGTCGCCGCGACCGACACCGAGATCGTGATCGTATCCTGCGTTCCCCCCGTTAGCGCGACGGTGAACGTGCCGTACGACGTGACGGCGCCGCTGCGCGCATATGTCGTGATCGTACCGGTCGCGGTCAGGTTCTGTAACGTGGCGCTAGCCGGAAAGTTGATGACGTCGGTTTCTTCGATCAGCGTGCACAGCGCGTCGTAGTAGGTATTGTCGGTTTCCGTCAGCGAGCCGTCGGCATGCGTGACGATGGTCGAGGAATATCCGTTCGAGCACGTCGTCGTCGACTGAACGCGCCGGCCGTGATGGATCGCCTGGACGCGGCGGGCGATCGCGAGCGTTCCGCTCCCTGAGATCGAGACGCCGTTGACGTCTTGGACCATCTTCAGGGACGACTGCATCGTCGCGCGCGCTTGCGCTTGAGTGATCGGCGCCGGCGTCGCGGTTGGAACCGGAACCGGGCCGGCGCCCGAGGCCCCTCCGCCGCCGCACGCGGCGAGCGCGAGAGCACAAAGGGCAGCGATGGTCGTATGAGCGACCGCGAGCACGTCAACATGCCTGGCTAGTACGCTAGCTAACCCTTGCCATCTCACCTTGCTTGCCTAGAGAAGGTACGGATTCGTGCGGCGTTCGACGCCGATCGTGGTAGCCGGGCCGTGGCCGGGAACGACCACCGCCGCGTCATCATGGTCGAGCAGCTTGGTCTTGATCGAACGGACGATGTCGGCGAGCGAGGTCCCGCCGAGGTCCCAGCGGCCCACCGCGCCGGCGAACAGGGTGTCGCCGGTGAACAGCAGCGTCCCGTCCGGGTTTTCGAGCGCGAAGGACGTCGAGCCGGGCGTGTGGCCGGGCGTGTGCAGGCAGCGCAGTGCGAGTGCGCCGGCGCGCAGCACGTCCCCGTCGACCAGGTCGCCGTCGAGTGCGACGACGTCCGGCGGGCGGGCCATCCCCAGCCACAGCGCCTGCTCAGCGAGCGCCCCGTACAGCGGCAGATCGCCGGGGTGCAGCAGCGCGTCGCCACCGACCCGTTCGCGCAGCGGACCGAGCGCTCCGATGTGATCGATGTGCGCGTGCGTGTGCACGAGATAGCGCGCGCGCAACCCGTGGGCGGCGAGCCGTCGCGCGATCTCCGGCACGTCGTCGCCGCCGTCGATCACGATCGCCTCTCCGCCGGCGGGGTCGCCGAGGATCGTGCAGTTGCACTGCAGCGCCCCGACCGCAAACGTCTCGACGATCATCGGTGCTCACCCGGGCGTGTCTCGTCGCCGCCGCGCGGCGGCGCGAGCGCGAAATCGCGGTACGCGCGGTTGAAGTATCCGAGCGGTTCGCCGTCGCGCCAGCCCGCATCGACGACGGTGCCGAGAAAGATGGTGTGCGTCGACGCCGTCAGCTCCTCGGCGAGCGTGCAGTCGACGTGCGCGAGTGTTCCCTCGAGAATCGGCGAGCCGCTGCGCCCGATCCGGTACTCCACGCCGTCGAAGCGCGAGCGCGGTTCGCCGCCCGCGAAGCGCACCGCGAGATCGCGCTGCTCCAGCGAGAGGATGTTGACGCAAAACCGCTGCGATTCCGCGATCAGCGGATGCGCGGTCGCCTCGCGGTTGACGCAGATCAGCACGGTCGGCGGCTCGGCCGAAACGCTCGCGAACGCGTTGACCGTGAAGCCGTGGATGCGGCCTTCGTGCTCCGTCGTGACGATCGCGACGCCGGTCGCGAAGCGGCGCATCGCGGCCAGGAAGTCATCAGTCGACGCGTGCACCGATGCCGATCCCGTCACCGATCGGCACGATGGTCGCGTCCAAATCCGGATGGTTCAAGAACGCCTTGTTGAAGGCGCGGATCGCCTTGACGTCCGGGCTGTCGGTGCTTCGCGGCGGCTCGGCGGCCTCACCGTGCCACAGCAGGTTGTCCACGACGACGATGCCCGAGCGTTTGAGCATCGGGACGACGAGTTCCAAGTACGCTTCGTACTCCGTCTTCACGTCGTCGATGAAAAAGATGACGAGGTTGCGCTGTGGGAACCAGTCGAGCACCTCGAGCGCCGAATGGTTGATGATCTCGATGCGGTCTTCGACCCCCGCCCGGCGGAAGTAGCTCGACGCGATCGCGGTCCGCTCCATGTCCGGGTCGATCGTCCAGATCCGGCCGGCCGGCGGCAGCGCCATCGCCATCCAGAGCGTCGAGTAACCGTAGGCCGTTCCGAGCTCCAGGATCCGGTTCGCCTGCATGCAGTGCACCAGGACGGAGAGGAAGCGCCCAGCCGCCCGGTCGACGATAGGAATCCCTTCGCGGAGGCCGTGCTGTTCCAGTTCCAGGAGCAGCG
>JAQBPL010000373.1 GCA_028287545.1 Vulcanimicrobiota bacterium
GAATAGAAGCGCAAGGCGCGCGGATTATCCTGAAAGCACCAGAGCTGCAGCTCGTCCTCGGCGCGCTGCGCACGCTCGAGCAGCACCCGCCCGATGCCGCGTCCGTGATGCACGGGATCGACGTAGAGGTGATCGACCCAACCGCCTCCGTACGCGATGAAGCCGGCGGCGACGTCGCCGATCTGCGCGATCAGAACCGTGTCCCGCGGGAAGACCACCTCGTAAAAGAAGGCCATGTCCTCGTCGATTGTGTGCAGCACCGGCAGAAACGGCAGCGCCAGCATCCGAGTGCGCCGCGCGAGGACCGCGACGATCCCGACGTCGCCGGACGTCGCAGCTCGAATCACTAGGCTCTCGATCACCATGTCACCCCGAGCGCCTTTATCGGACAAAGTTCGCAACGCGAACTTTGGCCGGTAAAGGCTCGAGGGGCCCTCGTCGCGCATGGTGCCTCACGTTCAACGCGGATCGCAAGGCACGATGCGCGACGAGGGCCCCTCGACAAGCTCGGGGTGACATAGCGTCAGCGCGCGGCGGCCACCGCTGCGGCGATGGAGACCGGGTTGCGCAGGATGCCGACTTTGGAGATCTCGACTTCCATCACGTCGCCGTCTTTGAGGAATTCGGGCGGCGTGCGCGCGAAGCCGACGCCTTCGGGCGTCCCCGTCGCGATGATGTCGCCCGCCTCGAGCGTCGTGCCCGCCGAGAGATACGCGATGATGCGCGCAATGCTGAAAATCATCACGGAGGTGCTGGCATGCTGCTTCACCTCACCGTTCAGGCGCAGCGTGACGTCCAGTTTCTGCGGATCCCCGATCTCGTCGGCGGTGACGATCGTCGGCCCGAGCGGGCAGGTGTCGTCGAGCGTCTTGCCTTTGAACCACTGCGTCGTCGCGTTTTGCAGATCGCGCGCGCTGACGTCGTTGAGGCACGTGTAGCCGAAGATCACGTCGAGCGCGTCCGCCTCGCTCACGTCTTTGCAGCGCTTGCCGATCACGACCGCGAGCTCCGCTTCCCAGTCGTACTTCTGCGAGATCGTGCCGTTGAGGTTCAGCGTGGCGTCGGGGCCGGTGATCGAGGTCGGCGCCTTCGTGAAGATCGTCGGCACCGAGGGGAGCTTGAGCTCCTCGCCGCGGGTCCGCGCGCCTTCCTCGGCATGCGCCAAGTAGTTGCGGCCGATGCAGAAGACGTTCTTGCGCGGGGCGAGCGGCGCGAGCAGGGTGGCTTCGGCGAGCGGGATCGGGGCGCCGAGGCGCGCGGTCGCGGCCTGGCGGCCGGCCGGGTCGAGCGCGATGAACGCGTCGAGCGACGCGACGCCTTCGATCGGGCGCAGATTCGAGCCGTCGACGACGGCCGGGCGTGGGCCGGCAGACTTGGTGCTGAACAGGGCGAGACGCACGTTGGGGGACCTCCGGTTACGTATTGCGAAGCGTGTTTTGCGATGCAGAGGGCTTCTCTCCCTCCGAACGAGCTAGCGTGGCGCGGCGAAGTCCGAGCAGGCGGCGGTGAACGCCTCGATGGCGCGCGCCGTCGGGCCGTCCCACGCGAGGTCCAAGACCCCCGGTCGCCCCACGATGGTGACGGCCGCGGCCAGGCGTCCGTCCAAATGGAAGAGCGGCCCGGCCATGGCGCAGACCCCGACCAGGAACGATTGGTCGACCCGAGCCAAACGGTGCTCCCGGACCTCTTCCCGCAGGCGCTCGACGCCGGCGTCGCTGGTCGGAACGCCGGGCAGCTCGACGGCGCCGAAGGCGAGAAAGATCTGGCCGGTCGCCGTGGTCAGCACCGGGTACGTGGTCCCGGTGCGCACCGCCAGGGTAACCGGATGACGGCTCAGCTCGATCCGCGCGACGGTCGGTCCGGCGTCGGTCCAGACCGAGATCGACGACGTTGCGTTGGCGGCGTCGCGGAGTTCGCCCAGCCGCTCGCTCGCGACCCGCACGACATCGAACCGCTCCATCGCCGCCAGGCCCACCCGTACGGCGAGCGGTCCGAGGTCGTAACCGCCGCTGCGCTCGCTCTGCACGACGAGTCCGGACTGCACGAAGCTGACGAGATACCGGTGCGCTTTGGCGGAAGACATCCCGGCGGCGCGGGCGAGCGCGCTGAGGGGCTGCGGACCGTCGGCGTCTGCGAGTGCCCGCAGCAGCGACGTTCCGACTTCGACCGACTGCACCCCGGGGCGCCGGCGCGGGTTTGCGGGAACGTTAGACTCAGTCGGCACGCGGTCACCCCCTTCGACGCGCTCACGTCGACCTTTCTTCAGGAGTTCCACCGATGATCGCCACGGATTCTCTCGAGCGCCTCTTCAACGAGGCCGCGACGCACGACGCGCAGCCGCTCTGGACCGTGATGGAGGCGATGGTCCCGCCGCATCCCGAGCCCAAGGCCGTTCCGCACGTCTGGCGCTACGCCGAGATGCGGCCGCTCCTCGAGCGATCCGGGCGGCTGGTCGGAACGCAGGATGCCGAGCGTCGCGTGTTCATGCTGGTCAACCCCAAGCTGAAACCGCCGCAAACGACCGACACGCTCTACGCCGGCCTCCAGCTGATCCTCCCCGGCGAGGTGGCGCGCGCGCATCGCCACGTCGCGTTCGCGCTGCGGTTCATCATCGAAGGCGACGGGGCGTTCACCGCGGTCGGCGGCGAGAAGGTGACGATGGCGCGCGGCGACATGATCCTCACGCCGTCGTGGGAATTCCACGATCACGGTCACGAAGGCGCGACGCCGATGGTCTGGCTCGACGGCCTCGATCTCCCGGTGTACCAGTTCTTCCCAGCGAACTTCGCGCAGCCGTACGCGTCGGACCAATTTCCCTCGCAGGCCGGTCCCGAAAATTCACATCTGAAGTTTTCGTGGGCCGAGATGCAGGCGCGGCTGGAAGCGGAACCCGGCCCCTACGCGTTCGCGGAGTACGTCCACAAACAGACCGGCGGCCCGGTGTCGCGGGTGATCGGCGCGGCGGCCGAACGTCTCGGCGCGAAGACGTCGTCGCCGCGGCGCCGCGAAACCGCCGGGGTGGTGTACCACGTCTTCGAAGGGCGCGGCGTCACGCGCGTCGGCGACGAGACGCTCTCGTGGGAACGGGGCGATACGTTCTGCATCCCGTCATGGGCGCCGTACCGGCACGACGCGCTGCGCGATTCGTATCTCTTCCGCTACGACGACCGGCCCGTGCTCGAAGCGATCGGCGCGTATCGTGCGGAGTCGTCCGCTACGTGACCTCCGAGGGGACGCTCCCCTATCCCGACGCCGACTTGCGCGCACACCCGCCGCGCGGTCCGCGCGTGGCGCTCGGCGGCCTCTATTTCGTCGCGCGCACGATCGACAAGACACGCGCGAAGCTGCAAGGCACCCTCGGGCGCTACAAGATCGGCCCAGGGATCTCGATGTATCTGTTCGAGTGGCTCGGCATCACCGAGGACGAGTTCACCGACGCCGTGCGTGCCGCGAAGTCCGACGCCGACGTCGTCGCGTGGATCTACGAGCACTGCGATCCGAAGACGTTCGAGTCGATCAACGAACGCCTCGTGAGCCGCGGGATCCGCGACGACGCGCATTTCGCCGAAGTGCTGCCGCGCTATCCCCTCTTGGCCGAGCACCCGGACCTGCGCAACTGGTTCGAAATCCTCGAACTCGACGACATGTGGATTTTCGACCCGGCGAACGCGGACCGCGTGTCACCCTGAGTGCTCACGATCAGTTCGGGCGCCGGGTAAGGTGCCAGAAGCCGCAGTAGCGGCATTCGTAGGAGAAGAGGACGTCGCCCATGCCGTTCATCAGCGCGTGGGCGTGTGCGTCGAGCTCGTCGGCGTATTGCTGCTTCGACGTGCACGAGCGCTCGACGTCGAGATCGGTTTTCGGATCGGGCTGCTGGCGCTGCTTGACGTACCACTCCATCAGCGCGTCGACGCCGGCGCTCGGGTCCGGTTTGGGCGGACGGCGGCTGCGCGGCATCTCGAAGACTAGGGTGAAGGGGTCTTCATCACCTGCGGAAGGTCCGGCATGCGCCGCACGCTGGGCGCCGGATTGGCCGCCGGAGTCACGCCCGGCGTCGCCACCGCGGTTGGGGGCGGCGTCCGGTTGCGGTTGCGGCGCGCGATCTCCATCATGTCGTTGGCCGCGCCTTTCGCGTTCGGGTTGACCCCGCCGGTCTTCACGAGCGCCACGTCGCGTTTGACCGCCTGCGACGCCGGATCGTAGTCGTAGGTCAGCCGATAGGTGCCCAGCACGACGTGGTTGTCGGGCGTCCGAATGAACGCCTGGAGCGCGTTGCCGTACGCGTGCGCGTCGAACTGTTCGTCGTGCGAGGGCTTGAGCGAGCGGACGCGAGCGACCTGGCCGTATTTGTTGATCTCGACCATGACTTCGACGTGCAGCTTCTTCTTCGGAAAGATCTCTTTGGGCTGCAGCTGCTGAACGTTGATGCGGACCGGAGCGCCGGCCTTCGGTGCCGGGGTGGCGGCGGACGCGACTGCGCTCACCGCGAGGAACGCGGCGACGATGAGGGCGGGGATCCGCATGTTAATTCCTCGAGAGCGCGGCGAATGCCGCACCGCAGGACGCGCAGGCGACGATCACCTGAAAGGTCGCGCCTCGCTCGCGCAGGTCGCGCGAGCGCTGATCCGTCCCGTGACTCCCGCAGTAACGGCAGCGGGTCGAGGTCGAGTTCCTCCTCGAACGTTCGTCATCCACGAGGTCTTTGTTCCCGGATTTAGCGAGTACCCCCTCGGCGCGGGACGAGACCCGAAATCCGCCGAACGCCCGGCGGTCATGATTCCGCGTCTGGCAGCCGGTCTGCTCCTGACTCTGGCTCTCGTTGCCTGTAAGGAAAACGGCGGCACTCCCGTTGGCGCCCAACTCTTCCAAGGGGTCGGCGACGTCAAAGTGCTCAACGCGCAGGTCGTCGCGTCGGCGGATGCGTCGGCGCAGACCTCGGGCGGTACGCTGAGCTACGTCATCGCGACGGTCGAGTTCACCAACGACCTCGGGGTCGACACGGTGCCGCAGATCGACCACTTCTTCTTGATGGATCAGAACGGCACGCGCTTTGCGGGGAAGGACAGCGGATCGTCCGTCTTCACCGGCGTGAGCAATTCGCAAACCGTCCTCAAGAAGGACGAGAAGCGCGAGTACACGATCGGCTTCCGAACGACCAGTGCGAACTCGTCCGGGACGATCTTCTACGAGCGCTAGTACCCTGCGCCTGATGCGCCGATTCGCCGCGGCGTGTGCCGCCCTGCTGCTCCTCGCCGCCGCCGTGCCCGCACGCGCCGCGCGCCCGCTGCCCGATTCCGGCAAATGGGACCGCACCTTCGCCCTCTACGCACGTGACGCGAACGTGCCGTGGAAGCGCGTCGCGGTGCGGCTCGACACGTACAGCGGCGCGCCGGTCGATTTCGCCGCCTATGAAGTCGATCCGGCCGACGTGCTCGTCGCAGGGTCGGCGCGTTCGCGCCCGATCGACACCGCCCATCGCACGGCCGTCGCCCGCTGGCGCTTCACGCCGCCTCCCGGGCTGCGCTACACGCCGAACGACGTCGAGGTTCCGTTGCAGAATCGCGAAGGCTTCTTCGTCATCGAGGCGCGGCGCGGCGACGCGGTGCAGCAGGCGTGGCTCGACCTCACGCGCATCGGGCTGCTCACCAAAGAATCGGCGGGCGGCATCGTCCTCTACGGCGCGGATCTCGGCAGCGGGAAAGCGCTCGCGGGGATGCGCGTGACGTTTCTCGTCGGCTCCGCATTCACGTACGCGAAGACCGACGCGCACGGCATCGTGCGGTGGTCCACCTCGCCGCGCCCGCGCTTCGCGCTGGCGGAGTGGGGCAATAGCAAGACGTTCGTGTCACTGCTGCCGCAGGCGCCCGTCCCGGCGACGGTCGTCGGCGTGCGCGCGGAGCGCGCCACCGTTCGGGCGGGCGAGCGGGTGCGCGTGGTCGGCTTCGCTCGGCGCCGCGTCGGTACCGCATACCGTCCCGCGACCGGCGACGCCAAAGTCGTGGTGTTGGCGCGCGGCCGTACGCTCGCGTCGACCTCCGTGCGGCTCGACGGCGCCGGTGCGTTCGGCGCCGACCTCAGCCTGCCGGCCGATGCGCCTGCCGGCGATGCCGCCATCCTCGCGAGCGTCGGCGCGGCCAGCGGCGGCGCGGCGCTGCACGTCGAGGGCGTCGGCGACGTCATCTTGTCGATCGCGGCGGCGTGCGGCGCCGCGTGCGCTCCCGCCGCGAACATCGCCGTCGGCGTCACGGCGAAGCGGGCCGACGGCTCGATCGTCCCCGGACGCGTCGTGCGGGTGCGGGTCGTGCGCTCGCCGCACGTTGCCGCGCCCGGTGCGGCGGAGGACGGTACGGCTTGGGGCACGGCGCAGGTCTCCGACGTGCAGGTTCCGACCGACCACAACGGCCTCGCGCTGATCGCGATCCCCGCGCCGACCGACGGTTTGCCCTCGACGTACGGCATCGTCGCGACGAGCGGCGCGTCGACCGCATCGGCGCGCATCGTGACGCCGACCGCGCGCGTCGCGCTCGACGTGCACGCGGAGCGCAGCGATCTCGACATCGGCGAGCCGGCGGCGATCGACGTGCATGGGTTCGACGCGGCCGACGGCCGGCCGGCTGCCGGACTCACCGTGCGCCTGCGGCTGGTTCACGGTCCGACCGAACAGAGCGCGCAGGTCGCGCTCGACGGCGAAGGACACGGGCACGCGATCTTCCGCGACGTCGTGCCGGGCACCAGTTTGCTGTACGCGCAAGCCGACGCCGACGGCAAGCCGGCGATCGACGTCGACGCCGTGCGCGTCGCACCGCAGGCACTGGTCGGGGCGCGCTCGCGCCGCAGCGTCGAAGCGAAGATCACGATCGAGCGGGAACGCTATCGGGTCGGCGATCGCTTGAACGTGGACGCGTCGCTCAGCGGCGCCGCCGGCGACGCGTTCGTCGACCTCGAAGCGGCGCGTTCCATCGGCGAGCAGTCCGTGCCCGCGAACGGCGGGCGGGTGACCGCTTCGTTCGTCCTGCCGGAGACCGTCGGGGACGCGGCGATCGGGGTCGCGTTCGTGCGCGACGGTGCGCTCGAGTACGCGACCCGCCGCGTGGTGGTCGACGGTCCGGGACATGCGCGCGTGACGACCCTGGCGTCGGATCGCGGAACCTACGCGCCCGGCAGCGTCGCCCACATCACGATCGCCGACGGCAACGAGCGCGCGGGCGCCACGCTCGCCATCCGCGTCGGCGACGTGCGGGCGGCCGGAGGCGCATCGTTCGACGACGCGGCCGCGGTGCTGAGCGGCACCGGAACGACCACGCAAAACCCCACCTCGACGGATCCGGCGTGGCACGCCTCGGTGACGCCGCGCCAGTCGACGGTCGTCGACCTCGCCGCCAACGAGCGCAGCGCACCGTCCGCCGAGACGCTCGGCGCACCCTCGGAACGATCGCTGGCGTGGCGGATCGACCGCACCGAGAGGGAAGGCTTCGACGTGACGCTCCCGCAGGCGCCCGGACGCTACGTCATCTCCGTGCTCAAGGTGTCGGACGACGGCGACGTCGGTGCCGCGACGCTCGCGCTCGAGGTGCGATGATGGCGACCCAGACGACGATGTCGATCGCACAAGAGTCCGGTTCCGCGCGGCTGATGCTGCTCGACACGTACGGTCTGGTGTACCGTGCGTTCTTCGCGCTCCCGGCGCTGACCACGACGCGCGGCGTTCCGATCAACGCGGCGTACGGGTTCACCATGATGGTCACCAAGATCATCAACGACGAGAAACCGACGCACGTGATCGCGGCGTTCGACAAGGGGCTGCCCGCGGCGCGCGTCGCGCTCTACGCCGGCTACAAGGCGCAGCGCACCGAAACGCCGGACGAGCTGCGCTCGCAGTTCGCGCTCGTGCGCAAGATCTTGGCGACCTACGGCATCCCGATCGTCGAGATCGACGGCGAGGAAGCGGACGACGTGATCGCGACGCTGGCGCGGCAGGCCGAAGCCGATCGTCAGAACGTGCTCGTCGTCACGGGCGACTTGGATCTGCTGCAGGTCGTCGACGATCGCACGACGGTGCTGACGACGCGGCGCGGGATCACCGACCTCGGGCGCTACGACGCCGCCGCCGTGCGCGCGCGCTTCGACCTCGAACCCGTGCAATTGCCCGACTACCGCGGGCTCAAAGGCGACCCGTCCGACAACTTGCCCGGCATCCCGGGCGTCGGCGAAAAGACGGCGATCAAACTGATCAAGAACGCCGGCTCGCTCGACGCACTCCTCGCGAATCCGGCGCTGGCCGGTTCGGCGAAGCTCGAGGCGCTGGTTCGCGAGCACGGCGAGACGGCGCGCGTCTGCCGGGACGTCTCGCTGATCAAACGCGATCTGCCGCTCACCCTCGATTGGGAGGGCGCGCGCTACGTGCAGCCGTCCAACGACGCGCTCTACACGCTGTACCGCGAGCTCGAATTCAAAGGACTGCTCTCGCGGCTCGAACCGCCGGCGGAGCCGCAGCCGGTCCCGAGCGAAGAAGTGCTCTCCGGCGAATACGAATCGTACACCGCGGTCACGGAACCGTCGGACTACGCGCGGATCGCCTCGCTGCTCGCCGACGCCGCTTCGCGGGAACGGGTCGCCGTCGCGCTGCAGGGCGACGCGGTCGCCGTCTCCGTCGCCGATGCGAGCGCGTTCGCGTTTCTGCGCTCGGCGCTCGACGTCGAGGCGGTCGGCGCGGCGTTCGCGCGGCTGTGGGAGACCGTACCGCACCTGATCGCCTACGACGCGAAGACGATGATCGGTGCGCTGAACCTGCCGGTTCGGATGCTGGCCGACGATCCGATGCTCGCCGCGCACCTGCTCAACCCGTCGCGCACGTTCGCCGACGTCGGTCAGGCCGCGAGCCAGTACCTGGAACGCGTGCTTCCCGACGAGCCGGCCGCCGCGGCCGACGCCGCCGGACTGCTGGCGCGCACGACCCGCGCCGAACTCGAGCGGCGCGGCCAGCTCTCGCTGTACGCGGACGTCGAGCTCCCGCTGGCGTCGGTGCTCGCAGGGCTGGAGCGGGCCGGCATCGCCGTCGACGGCGCGACGCTGCGCGATCTCGCGGTGCAGGTCGACGCGGACGTCGCGCGGCTGCAGGCCGAGATCTACGCGCTCGCCGGCGAAGAGTTCAACCTCGGCAGCCCGCAGCAGCTCGGCCGCATCCTCTTCGACCGCTTGAACCTTCCCGCCGGCCGCAAGAACAAGACCGGCTACGCGACCGACGACGCCGAGCTGCAGCGTCTGCGCGGCTTTCCGATCGCGCAGAAGATTCAAGAATACCGCGAGGTCTCGAAGCTGAAGAACACCTACATCGACGTGTTCCCGACGCTCGTCGACGAACGCGGCCGGCTGCACACCGTCTTCCGCCAGACCGCGACCGCGACCGGCCGGCTGTCGTCGATCAACCCGAACCTGCAGAACATTCCGGTCCGCAGCGAGCTCGGACGTCAGATCCGCAAGGCGTTTGTCGCGCCATCCTCCGACCGCGTCCTGCTCGCGGCGGACTACTCGCAGATCGAATTGCGGCTGATGGCGCACTTGAGCGGCGACGCCGCGATGCGCGCCGCGTTCCACGAAGGCCAGGACATCCACGACTTCACCGCCCGGCAGATCTTCGACGTCGGCCCCTTTGCGGAAGTCGATCCGAACCAGCGCCGCATGGCGAAGTCGGTGAACTTCGGCTTGCTGTACGGCATGTCGGACTTCGGCTTGGCGACCCGGCTCGAAATCGATCGCGGCACGGCCAAAGCCATGATGCAGGCGTATTTCGACCGCTTCCCCGGCGTGCGCGGCTTCATCGACCGCTCGCTCGAAGAGGCGCGCGAGCGCGGCTACGTCGAGACGATCCTCGGCCGGCGCCGCTACATGCCCGACCTGCGCGCGAAGAACTACATGCTGCGCGCCGCCGCCGAACGCGAGGCGACCAACGCGCCGCTGCAAGGCTCGGCCGCCGACCTCATGAAGCTCGCGATGGTCCGTCTGGAACGCCGGCTCGCGGCCGAACTCCTCGACGCGATCATGCTGCTGCAGATCCACGACGAGCTGATCCTCGAAGTCGGACGAGCCGACCTGGACGCCGTCGCCCGCATCGTCAAGCACGAGATGGAACACGCGCTCGAACTGAGCGTGCCGATCGAAGCGACGCTCAAAACCGGAGCGAACTGGTACGACGTCGCCTCATTCGACCTCGACGACGTCGGAGCGGCAGCCGAGTGATTCGAGCGTAGGCTGCCGGACGAACTCTAGCAGCAGCCTGCTAGGCAGGGTCCTGCCGGGATGCTTCGCCGCCGACGCGGCGCAGGAGCGAGCCGATGACGTGCGATGCTTGAGCGGCGTAGGTTATGTCGACCGCGAGCTGCATCAGGTCGGTCTCCGTGAAGTGTTCGCAGCAGACGCTGCTCGCGAGCGCGGCGGCTTGGTACACGGCGTCGTCGCGATACGCGGTCAACCGCGCGCTTGCGAAGTCGCGCAACGGCATCGATTCGGAATCGAGGGCGACCTCGACCAGTATCCCCAAGGACGCAGGCAGGTGGCGGCGTTCAAAATCCGAGAGCGACGCCGACGCCCGCACGCCTCTGAGGTCACTCACGCGTTGACCTTCGTTCGGTGGTGCTTGCGTTTCATTATACCGAGGATACGAAGCCGCGGCGCTTCGCGTCTGTGCAGAACGACACACCTGTGTCGCGAACGGCGTTTCGAGCGGCCGGACGGCAGGATGGCGCGCCGGCGGGCGACGGAGCCCCGCTCGCCCGGCGGTACCTTGCGGCGCCGTGCACGAGCGCTTATCATGAGGCTCCGCCGGGTGGTGCCGGAGGCTGAACGGATGGAGTTCCAGCAGTTCTTCCTTTCTTGTCTCGCGCACGCGTCGTACCTGATCGGCTCCGAAGGTGTCGCAGCGGTCGTCGATCCGCAACGGGACATCGGCATCTATCTCGACGAGGCAGAGCGGCGTGGTTTGCGCATCGCCTACGTCATCGAGACCCACCTGCACGCGGATTTTGTCTCGGGCCACCGGGAGCTCGCGGCGATCACGGGCGCGTCCATCTACGTCGGCGCGGCGGCCGGGGCTCGGTTTCCGCACGTCGGCGTCAAGGACGGCGACACGCTGAGCCTTGGGACCGTTCACCTTACGTTCTTGGCGACGCCGGGGCACACGCTCGAAAGCATCTGCGTGCTGGTGACCGATCTCACGCGCTCCGACGAACCACTCGCGGTGTTGACGGGTGACACGCTCTTCATCGGTGACGTGGGGCGCCCGGATCTTTCCGGCGATCGGTCGCCGCACGAGCTCGCGGGGATGCTCTACGACAGCCTGCACGCGAAGCTGCTGACGCTGCCGGACGCCGTGGCTGTCTATCCGGCGCACGGGGCGGGTTCGCTCTGCGGCCGGCAGATGCGGCCGGAACGCAGCTCGACGATCGGCGAGGAGCGGCGCTCGAACTACGCTCTGCGCGTTGGGGGCCGCGACGCGTTCGTGCGGCTGCTCACGGCCGAGCTGCCGGAACGGCCGAGCTACTTCGCGCGCGACGTCGAGATCAATCGCGCCGGGGCCGCGCCGCTGGGCGAACTGCTTCCGCCGGCGGCGCTGCGCCCCGGCGATTTGCTGACCCGGCAAGAGGGCGGCGCGCTCGTACTGGACACGCGAACCGAGGCGGACTTCGGTGCCGCGCACGTGCCCGGCGCGGTCAACATCGGTTTGTCGGGCAGTTACGCGTCGTGGGCGGGGATCGTGATCGGGCTCGACCGCGACGTCGTGCTGGTCGCGGACGACCACGAGCGGCAGCGTGAATCGCAGTTGCGGCTCGCCCGCGTCGGCATCGATCGTGTCGTGGGCGCGCTGGCCGACGGGATGGCGGCGTGGACGCGCGAGGAACTGCCGGTCGAGCACGTGCCGCAGATCACGGTGGAGCGGCTCGCCGCGCTCGTCGTCGGCGACGACGTGCAGACCGTGGACGTGCGGCGCTCGCTCGAGTGGGAGCAAGGGCACGTCGCGCGCGCCGTGCACAAACCGCTCAACACGCTCGCCGCCGCGTTGCGCGATCTCGATCCCGCGCGGCCGACGGCCGCCTACTGCAAGGGCGGCTACCGCAGTTCGATCGCGACGAGCCTGCTGCAGCGCGCCGGGTTCTCCGACGTGATGAACGTCGCCGGCGGGTTCGACGCGTGGCTCGCCTGCGAGCTTCCGTACGTCGTTGAGAAGGAACGCAGCCATGTCTGAGTACGCACATCCCGAAACGCTGGTGAGCACGGCCTGGGTCGCGAAGGCCCTCGACGAGCCGAACGTGCGCATCGCCGAAGTCGACGTCGATACCGCCGCGTACGACGAAGGACACATACCGAACGCCATCGCCTGGAATTGGCGGACGCAGCTCTGCGATACCGTTCGCCGCAACATCCTCTCCAAAGCGGAGTTCGAGGCGTTGATGCAGCGCTCGGGGATCACGCCGAAGACCACCGTCGTCCTCTACGGCGACAACAACAACTGGTTCGCGGCGTGGGCGTTCTGGCAGATGAAGATCTACGGTCACCGGGACGTCCGGCTGATGAACGGCGGACGCAAGAAATGGATCGCCGAGGGCCGCGAGCTGACGAACGACGTGCCGGCCGTCAAATCGTCCGAGTATGGCGCGTTGCCCGCCGACGCCTCGCTGCGCGCTTTCCTGGAAGACGTCCGCGAAGCGCTGGACGAGCACGCCGCCGAGCTGGTGGACGTGCGCAGCCCGCAGGAATACAGCGGCGAGATTCTCGCGCCGCCGGGGTTACCCGAAACCTGTCAGCGCGGCGGGCACATCCCGGGCGCGCAGAGCATTCCGTGGGGTCTGGCATGCAACGACGACGGAACGTTCAGGTCGATCGACGAGCTCCGGACGCTGTACGGCTCGCGGGGGATCGACGGCTCGACGCCGGTCATCGCGTATTGCCGCATCGGCGAGCGCTCGAGCCACACGTGGTTCGTCCTCAAGGAACTGCTCGGTTACGATCGCGTCACCAACTACGACGGCTCGTGGACCGAATGGGGAAACCTCGTCGCGGCGCCGGTCGAAAGGGGCGTGCCGGCGGCCGCGAGCGCGGGCGCACCGTGAAGCCGGAAGACTACGTCGAGCACGTCGTCGAGATCGACGGCTGGCCGGTGAACCTCACGTCCTATCGCTTCGGCGAGATGTTCCACTGCAAAGCCGACAACGTCTCGCCGGGAGCGTGGCTCGCGCGGGAGTCGGGCGCGACTCGAGAGGCGGCCGAGCAGAAGGCTCTCGACCGCGCCCGCCAACTGCTCTCGCGCACGCAGCGGCACCCGATCTCGTAGCAGCCCCGAAGTCGGGCGCGGTTCCCCTTGACTCGTAAATCGCCAACTAGTAATATAGACATATGGCGATGAATGCACCGGCCGATCGTCTCAGCATGGCCTTCGCCGCCCTCGCGGATCCGACGAGGCGCGCAATCCTGGCGCGTCTCGCGTCGGGAGATGCGGACGTCTCGGAACTCATGAAGCCGTTCCCCCTGAGTCAGCCGACGATCTCCAAGCATCTCAAGGTGCTCGAGAGAGCGGGCCTCGTGACGCGCGGGCGCGATGCGCAGCGGCGTCCGCGCACGCTCGCGGCCGTTCCGCTCAAGGAGATCGCCGACTGGGTGGAACCCTATCGCCGCCTTTGGGAGCAGAAATTCGCCCGTCTTGACGGCTACCTCGCCGAGCTGCAGCAGAAAGAGAAGTGACGTGCTCGAAAAGCTTCGTCCCGGCGCGGACGCCGCAAAGCCCACGATCGTGATGACGCACGTCTTCGATGCGCCGCGCGCCGTCGTCTTCGATGCGTGGACGAAGGCCGAGCACGTCACGCAGTGGTGGGATCCGAGCGGCGAGCCGCTCGCCGTTTGCGAAATCGATCTGCGGCCGAACGGAACGTTTCGCTGGGTGCACGGCGGCGCGAACGGAGCGGACTACCCGTTCACCGGCACCTATCAGGAAATCGCGCCGCCCGAACGTCTCGTGTTCACGTCGCAGGCCGGTCCAGGCAGCCCCGAATCGGTCGGAACGCTCGTCTTTACGGAGGACGGGAAGCAGACGAAGCTCACGCTGACGATCGAATGCAAGTCGATCGAGGATCGCGACGCGCTGCTGGAGATGCGCGTCGAGGCCGGCACGGCGCAAACGCTGAAGAACCTCGCCGAATACCTTCACACGATCGCGTAAGGAGACAGCGACCATGTCCACCAAGATTGCGCCGTCGACGGCGACTTCTCAAGATTTCGTGCGCTCGAACGACGGCACGGAGATCGCGTTCGACCGGCGCGGTCAGGGACCGGCCGTGATTCTGGTCGACGGCGCACTCTGCTATCGAGGGATGGGCCCGAGCGGGCCGCTGGCCGAACTCCTCGCGCAGCGCTTCACCGTGTTCACCTATGACCGTCGCGGTCGCGGCGCCAGCAGCGATACGGCGCCGTACGCCGTGGAGCGTGAGGTCGAAGACATCGAGGCGCTCCTCGGCGAAGCCGGCGGTACCGCGTTCGTATCGGGTGTTTCGTCCGGCGCAGCGCTTGCAGTCGAGGCGGCGAATCGGCTGAGCGGCATCGAGAAGCTGGCGTTGTACGAAGCGCCGTTCATCGTCGACGACAGCCGTTCCACGACGCAGGACGGTTGGACCCGGATCGGCGAGGCCGTCGCGGCCGATCGGCGCAGCGACGCGGTGCGGCTCTTCATGAAGATGGTCGGCGTCCCCGACGTCTTCATCGCGCTGATGCGGCTCATGCCCGTATGGTCGAAGCTCAAAGCGGTTGCGCACACGCTCCCGTACGACGGCGCGCTCGTGGCGGACAACCAGCGCGGCGCGCCGCTGCCCGCCGGCCGCTGGTCGTCCGTCACGATCCCCTCACTCGTCATGGACGGCGGAAAAAGCCCCACCTGGATGCGCAACGCGAACCGCGCGCTCGCGAGCGCATTGCCGAACGCCGAGTACCGCACGCTCGAAGGGCAGACGCATATGCTCAGCGCGAAGGTGCACGCGCAGGTGCTGGTCGAGTTTTTCCGAGAGTAGCGGGACGTCCGGTTTCGTAGCCATTTCCCGTGCGGCGCTTTTACGGCACCGCTGCCGTGCGGATCGCGGCGAGGGCGGCCTGCACCGGCCACACCTCCGGACCGATGACGCGCACGAGGACGTCGCCGTCGCGGGTGACGCCGATCCCGGCGCGCACCCCGGCGCAGCGGTCGGCGGCGCGGTCGACTGCCGCGACGTCGACGGCACCGAGGATCACGAGCGTTCCGATCGCCGCGTCGTCGTCATCGCCGGCATCGAAGCGCAGTGCATCGACGAGCGCGAGGCGGCCCGCGCGCGTCGCGACGGTGACGACGCGCAGCGCGGCGCCGCGCTCACGGCGGACGAGTTCGACGACGTGCGCGCGCGCGCCGGGCTCGAGGCGCAGCGTGAGACGTGCGGCGTAGGCAGCGCCGTCCGCGACGAGCGTCGGCTCTGCGAGGAGCTCCAGGAACGAACCTGCCTCAAGGGTCCACTCGGCGACGCTCGTCGCAGCTTCGGGGCCGGAGAGCACGCGCGTCGCCATCTGCGCGCCGACGATCAAGTGCGCACCGCGCGTGACGCGGCCGCTCACCGCGAACGCGTCGCCCCGCACCATGCCGGGGCCAAGCTGGCTGACGACGACGCGCGCGGCTTCGCCATCGCGGAACGGCCGGCTGGTGCGCCACAAGCCGTCGGCGCGCATCCTCGTGAGGATCGTGCGTCCGTCACGTTCGTGCGCTTCGATCGCGAGCGAATTCGCGATCACGCGATGCCGTCGAGCAGGGCGGCGCGTTCGACGAACTCGACGACGCCGCCGACGCCGACGCCGTGGCGCAGGTCGGTGAAGACAAAAGGACGCGTGCCGCGCGCGGCGGCTGCGTCGCGGCGCATCCGTTCGAGATCGGCGCCGACGTGCGGCGCGAGATCGATCTTGTTGATCACGAGCAGGTCGGCGCGCGTGATTCCCGGGCCGCCCTTCGCCGGGATCTTGTCGCCGCCGGCGACGTCGATCACGTAGATCGTCACGTCGGCGAGATCGGGGCTGAACGTGGCGGCGAGGTTGTCGCCGCCGCTCTCCACGAACGCGAGCGCCAACGCGGGAAAACGCCGTTCGAGGTCGGCGATCGCCTGCAGGTTCATCGAAGCGTCCTCGCGGATCGCCGTGTGCGGACAGCCGCCGGTTTCGACGCCGACGATGCGTTCCGCGGGAAGGCAACCGCTCCGTACGAGGATCTGCGCGTCTTCCTGGGTGTAGATGTCGTTGGTCACGACCGCGAGATCGAAGCGCGGGTAGAGCCGGCGCGCGAGCGCTTCGACGAGCGCCGTTTTGCCGGCGCCGACGGGACCGCCGATGCCGACGCGGACGGCGCTCACGAGGCGAACAGCCTTCCGTCGAGACGGCGGTGGCGCAAGCCGTCGATCTCGATCGCGGGCGCCGCCGTCGCCAGGTCGTCGATGCCGCGCGCGCTCGCCGCGCGTGCGACCGCCGCGTCGAGCGCCGGGCGCAGCGACCAGCGCGCGTGCGCGACCGCGCGCTGACCGAGCGGGGCGGCGCGCGCGGCGACCGAGGCGAGCGTCGCGACCGTGGTGGTGACGTGCGCGGTCAGCGCGGTGCGCCAGACGATTCCGCACGCGTCGTACCCGAGCGCAGCGGCGAGCACGTGCTGGCCCTCGCAGCGTCCCGCCGCGATCCCCTCGGCGTAGCGCGCGAGCGCGGCCGACGTCAAGCCGAGCGCGTCGAAGGTTGCAAGCGTCGCGCGCGCTAGGTGCGCGTTGGCGCGGCGCAGCTCCGCATTCGGCTGCGACGCGGCGAGCCGGTCGTCGAGCGTCTCGGCGTCGATACCGTCGCGCGACGCGAGCACGAACGCGGCGCCGTCGAGCGGCGCGAACGCGCCGTGCAGGTATGCGCGCAGCCAAGCGGTGAGCGATGCTTCGTCGCGCACGCGGCCTTCGACGATCGCCGTCTCCAACCCGAACGAGTGCGCGAAGGCGCCGGCCGGGAACGCCGCGTCGGCGAGCTGCAGCAGCGCCGTGAGCTCACTCATGACGATGCGGCGCGTGCGCGTGGCGGAACGGTTCGGGAACGACCCGCGTCGCCCGCGTCACCGGCACGTCGTGTTCCTCGAAGAGCGCGGGGAGGAGCGGATCGTAGCGGACGACGACCTCGCCGCCGTCGATCTGCACGGGCAGATGCCGATTGCCGAGCGCGTGTCCGAGCGCGAGCGCGGAGGCGATCGTCCCGGGATGCCCGACGAGCACGTCGTCAGGCGCGACGGCGACCGCGATGACCACCCGCTCGTCGGCATGGATGACGTCGCCGTCGCGCAGACGCCGCCCGCCGGAGAATCGGAGCCCGATCTCGCCGCAGCTTGTCGAAAGGCGCAGCAGCCGCTTCGCGCAGTCGTCGCTGTGGACCGGGATGCGCTCGATCCGGCGCGAGGCGATCGGAAAGTCGCGCAGATTGCCGAGCGGCTCGTCGCGTACCATCAGAAGAGCGCGTACCGCTGGGCCAGCGGCAGCACGTCGAGCGGCTCGCAGCGCAGTAATTCGCCGTCCGCGCGCACGTCGTACGTCGCCGGATCGACTTCGATGTGCGGCAGCGCGTCGTTGCGGAGCATGTCGCGTTTGCCGAGCGCGCGGACGTTCCGCACCGCGACGAACCGTCTGCCGCCGGGAGACGTCGCGGGGAGCCCGGCCGCGAGCGACGCGCCGGAGACGAAGGTCAGCGCGGTTGCCTGCGGCGCCCTGCCGTAGGCGCCCCACATCGGGCGCATCCGCACCGGCTGCGGCGTCGGGATCGACGCCGCAGGGTCGCCCATCGCGGCCCACGCGATCGCGCCGCCTTTGATCACCAGTTCGGGACGGTAGCCGAAGAACGCGGGCTGCCAGAGGACCAGGTCGGCGAGCTTGCCGGCTTCGACCGACCCGACGTGGTCGGCGAACCCGTGCGCGATCGCGGGGTTGATCGTGTACTTTGCGACGTAGCGCTTGACGCGCTCATTGTCGTGCTGGAACGTGTCGCCCGCGAGCGGCCCGCGCTGCAGCTTCATCTTATGGGCGGTCTGCCACGTGCGCGTGATGACCTCGCCGACGCGCCCCATCGCCTGCGAGTCGGAGCTGATCATGCTGATCGCGCCGAGATCGTGCAAGATGTCCTCCGCGGCGATCGTCTCGCCGCGGATGCGCGAGTCGGCGAACGCGACGTCTTCCGGGATCCGGGGATCGAGATGATGGCAGACCATCAGCATGTCGAGGTGCTCGGCGAGCGTGTTGACCGTATACGGCCGCGTCGGGTTGGTCGACGACGGCAGAACGTACGGTTCGCCGGCGATCCGGATGATGTCGGGCGCGTGTCCGCCGCCCGCGCCTTCGGTATGGTAGGTGTGGATCGTGCGCCCGGCGATCGCGCGGATCGTCTCTTCGACGAACCCCATCTCGTTGAGCGTGTCGGTGTGGATGGCGACCTGCACGTCGAGTTCGTCGGCGACGCGCAACGCGGTGTCGATCGCCGAGGGGGTCGAGCCCCAGTCCTCGTGGAGCTTGAGACCGCAGGCACCGGCGCGCACCTGCTCGCGCAGCGCTTCCTCGCCCGAGGCGTTGCCTTTGCCGAGAAAGGCGACGTTGACCGGCAGCGCCTCGGTCGCGGCGAACATCGTCGCGAGATGCCACGCGCCCGGCGTGCACGTCGTCGCGTTCGTCCCCGAGGCAGGCCCCGTGCCGCCGCCCAGCATCGTCGTGACGCCGCTGGAGATCGCGCTCTCGACCTGCTGCGGGCAGATGAAGTGCACGTGCGCGTCGACCGCGCCGGCGGTCAGCAGCAGCCCCTCACCGGCGATCGCCTCGGTCGATGCGCCGACGATCATCCCCGGCGTGACGCCGTCCTGCAGCCAAGGATTTCCAGCCTTCCCGATCCCTGCGATGCGCCCGTCACGCAGCCCGACGTCGGCTTTCACGATGCCGGTCACGTCGATGATGACGACGTTCGTGATCACCGTGTCGAGTACGCCATCCTCGCGCGTCGCGGTCGGATGCTGACCCATGCCGTCGCGGATCACCTTGCCGCCGCCGAAGGTGATCTCGTCCCCGTAGTGCGCGTGGTCGCGTTCGATCTCGATCCACAGCTCCGTGTCGCCGAGCCGCACGCGATCGCCCGTCGTCGGTCCGTAGAGCCGCGCGTACGCGGCGCGATCGATCACGCCCGCTGCTTCGGCACGCGCCGCTCGCCGCCGGTCGCGACGAGCTCGACCGGCCGCTCGATGCCGGGTTCGAAGCGCACTGCGGTCCCAGCCGGAATGTCCAGACACATCCCCGCCGCGGCGGCGCGGTCGAACCGCAGCGCGGCGTTGACGTCCGCGAAGTGCGCGTGCGAGCCGACCTGAATCGGACGATCGCCGGTGTTCGCGACGACCACGCTCGCGCGGTCGCGTCCAGCGCGCAGCGCGATCGTGCCCGGCGCCGTGACGATTTCGCCCGGCGTCACGGAATCGGCTCGTGGATCGTCACGAGCTTGCTTCCATCGGGGAACGTCGCCTCGATCTGCACCTCGCCGAGCATCTCCGGGATCCCCTCCATCACGTCGTCGCGGCTCAGCACCGTGCGCCCGCGGTCCATCAAGTCCGCGACGCTCGCGCCGTCGCGCGCGCCTTCGAGGACGAACGACGAGATGACGGCGATCGCTTCGGGATGGTTCAGCCGCACGCCGCGCGCGCGACGCCGCCATGCCAACTCCGCCGCGTAGCTGAGCAGCAACTTGTCCCGCTCGACGTCGGTCAAACGCATTGCGCCTCGCTTTGGGAGTCCCGCGTTCGGCTCCCGCGCACTATTGCCGTCGCGATCCGAGGATGCCTGGGACATATGGCCAAACGAGCGGCGCATGCGCGTCTTGCTCTGGGCTTCGGTTCTCTTGCTCACGGCGACGACCGCTGCCCAAGCGCGGCCCCCGCTCGTCGTGCACGCGAACGCCGTCCTTCCGCAGCCCGCCTCGACGGCACCGGTCGCTCGCTGGACGAACGCAACGGGGCGGACGACCACGTCGCTGGTCGCTGAGGGCGCGACGCTGCGCGGCTGGTCGTACGACGGGAGCGACCCGACCGCTCCGACCGTCGTCTTCTTCAACGCGAGCGGGATGCTGCTCGACGAAGGCGACGAAATGTACCGCATGATCGCAAAGCAAGGGCCGCCGGTCGTCGTTTTCGACTACCGCGGATTCGGATTCAGTTCGGGGCGGCCCGACGTCCCCGCGATGCAGCGCGACGCGGTCCGCATCGTCGACTCCGTGGTGCAGTCTCCCGGCCGGGCCAGCGTCGTCGTGTACGGCTTTTCGCTCGGCACCGCGATGGCGGGATTCGTCGCTGCGCGCCGGCCGGTAGCCGGGCTGATCCTCGCGGCACCCCTTGCAAGCGTGCGCGGATTCGTCAAGAGCACGCGCGCACCGCTGCTGATCATCCACGGCACGAGCGACGCCGACGTCCCGATCGCTGGAGGCCGCGAAGTGTTCGCAGCGAGCGAATCGCCCCGCAAGCGTTTCGTCGCGATCGCGGGTGCGACGCACGCGGGCGCGGTCAACTCGCCGGAGTCGTTCGCCGCTGTGCGCACGTTCGTGGCGTCGCTGAAGGGAGCCGCGCAGTGAAGGTCGGGAGAATGGTGCGCAGGTACGTCGTGCCCGCGCTGCTGGTGCTTTTCGCGAGCGCGCAAAGCCCTGCGCCCGGCGATCCGTCACAGGCGTGGTGCACGACGATCCCACTGCCGCGTGCCGACTTTCCGTCGCTGCAGAGCAACGTCGACACCCAAACGATCCATCATTCGCGCGCGCTGCCGTGCCGGCCGCTCGACGTGCGGACTCCGCGAGCGACGCTGCACCTGGCGGTCGCCGACGATGCGGCGCTGCGCGAACACGGGCTGATGAACGTGCCGTTCGTCCCGGCCGGTCAAGGGATGCTCTTCGTGTTTCCCGACGGCGATCAGCGGCGCAGCTTCTGGATGAAGAACACGATCGCACCGCTCGACATGCTGTTCGTCGACGGCGCGGGGACGATCACTTCGATCGCCGCCAACGTCCCGGCGACGGCGCCCGGAACCCCCGACGACCAGGTCGCGCGCCGCGACGGCCTCGGCCGCTACGTCATCGAGCTCGGAGCCGGGGACGCCGCGCGGCTGAGCCTGCGTGCAGGAGACCGGCTCTCGATCCCACCCGTCGGCGGGCGATGAGCATGGCGCGCGCGCTGGCGGCGGTCGTCGTCGCGTTTGCGTGCTGCGCCCAGTCGCCTGCGCCCGGAGCGCTCACCGGCGAGCAGATCCTCGCCCGCGCGAAAGCGGTCTTTCGCGCGCACGAGCGGCCGAAGTACGTCGTGTACACGCTGGTTCGGCGCGATCAGCACAACGCCGTCCCGGACTTCGCGAACAGCTACACGCTCAAGATCTGGTGCCGCACGACCGACCGCTCGGCACTCACGCGTCTCGTCTGGAACGGCACGGCCTACGGCGCGATGGAGAACATCATCGTGGGATTCGACGGCTACGTCGATCCCGGGCCTCCGACCGCCGACGTCTTCGAGCGCGCGCTGTACGCCCGCGCGACCCTCTCGCCGGAACCGGTTCCGGTCGGAACGGACCTTCAGACGATCGGCAGCGTGCGCGTGCAGGCGGACTACGACTACCGCGTCCGGCGCGCGGGGCGCGACGGTGACGCCTGGCATCTCGCGCTCGAACCCGTGCGCGACCCGCAGCGCAACCGCATCGACGACCTGTGGGTCGACGCGGCGACGTTCGAGATCCGCCGCTTACGCGTGCGCGACCATCTGTATCTGGGGATGTCGGGTGCGGCGATCGACGACGAGTTCGACGTCGCGTTCGTGATGCGCGACGGGCTGCCGCTGATCGATTCGATCCGCGGCGAAACCCCCGGCGGCGAGTACCGCACGAACTACGCTTTCGCCGCCGTCTCGTTTCCCCAAACGCTCCCGTCGTGGTATTTCGAGCCGAACACGTACGGCGCGCACCGCGCGGAGGCGCCGACGTGACGAACATTCCACCGGGGCCGCCGGACTACGCGGCGCTGGCGATCGCGGATGCGATGCCCCACATCGTGTGGCTGTCGGCCTCCGACGGAACGTTCGAGTGGTTCAATCGCGCCTGGTACGCGTACACCGGCCTTTCGCACGAAACGACGCTCGCCATGTTCGGAACGGCGTGGGCGAACGTCGTGCATGCGGACGACGCGCCCGCCGTGCTCAACGCGTGGCGCGAATCGCTGCGGCTGGGGAGACCGTACGACGTCGAGGCTCGCTTGCGGGGCGCCGACGGCCTGTATCGCTGGTTCATCTCGCGCGCCGCGCCGTTGCGCGACGAGGCGGGGACGATCGTGCGCTGGCTGGGCACGTGCACGGACATCGACGATCGCCGGCGCGCCGAGGCGCAAACGCGATACCTCGCGGAAGGCAGCGAGGTGCTCTCGGGATCGCTCGACGTCGAAGCGACGCTGCACGAGCTCGCCACGCTGGCGATCCCGACGATCGCCGATTGGTGCGTCGTCCTGCTGACCGGTCCGGACGGCGTGCTGCGGCCGATGGCGTTCGCCCACGAAGATCCGGCCGAGGCCGCCCGCGGTGAGGCGATGATGCGGCGCTATCCGCCGCGCGAAGATACGATTGCCATGCAGGTCGCGCGCACCGGCAAGTCGCGTTTGGTCGCGCGCGTTCCGCCCGAGATGCTCGAGCGCGCGGTGCACGACGAAGACCAGCGCGAGCTGATGGCGCGGCTGGATCCGCGCTCGGTGCTGACCGTCGCGCTCATCGGACGGACTCGAATCTACGGCGTGATGCAGTTTGCGTGCGGACCGTCGGGCCGCATGCTCAACGCGGCGGACATGCGGATGGCCGAAACGCTTGCCGCGCGCGCCGCGGCGGCGATCGAGAACGCGACGCTGTACGAGCGGCTGCAATTCGCCGCGCTGGCCGGCGACGTGCTCTCCGAATCGCTGAGCGTCGAGGGAACGCTGCAGCGCCTGATCGGTCTGGTCGTCCCGCGGCTCGCCGATTGGGCCGCGATCGACCTCTTCGACGAGGACGGCCGGATCCGCATCGCCGCGGTCGTGCACGCCGATCCGGCGCGCACGGAGCTGGTCGAACGGCTCCAGGGAAAGTACGCGGCACGCCCGGAGTTCGAGCCGATCATCGCCGCCTCGCTGCGCACGCGCGCCCAAGTGAACCCGCAGATCGATCCGGCGGTCCTCGCTTCGGTGACGCCGCCCGACCTGCTCGACGTGCTGGCGCAGCTCGCTCCGCGCTCGTCGATCACGGTGCCGCTGCGGTCGCGCGGCCGCCCGCTCGGCGCGCTCGTCGCGTATTGGTCGGACACCGATCGCGCGTACGGGGACGACGACCTGCCGCAGTTCGAAGAACTGGGCCGCCGCGCCGCCGTCGCGATCGACAACGCGCAGCTCTACGAGCGCGAACACCAGGTCGCGAGCGCCTTCCAGCGCGCGGCGCTCCCCGTGTCGCTGCCGGAAGTCGCCGGCGTCGCGTTCGACGGCGTGTACGTTCCGGCGAAGAACGAAGCGCAAGTCGGCGGCGACTGGTACGATGCGCTGCGACTCTCCGACGGGCGCATCGTGATCTCGCTCGGCGACGTGTCGGGGAGCGGGCTCGAAGCGGCGGTCATCATGGCTGCGATGCGCCAGATCGTGCGCGGCGTGGCGCACGTCTATCCCGATCCCGCGACGATCCTCGACGCTGCGGACCGCACGCTCAAGGCGGAACATCCGGAAGGCATCGTGACGGCGTTCGTCGCGGTCTACGATCCGATCGCGCGCACGCTGGCCTACGCAGGCGCCGGCCACCCGCCGCCGTTCGTGCGCTACGCCGACGGCCGGGTCGAACAGCTCGACGTGCACGGTCTGCCGCTGGGCTTGCGGTACCGCAGCGAACCCGACGGCCGCGTCGTCGAGATCCCGGACGAAACCCTGCTGGTGTTCTATACCGACGGCTTGACGGAGTCGACGCGCGATCCGCTCGAGGGCGAGCGGCGCGTGCGCGCCGCGCTGGAACGCGATGCCGTCGCGCTCGACGAACGGCCTGCGCAGCGCATGTACGACGCGGTGCTGCACGAAGGTGCGAACGACGACGTCGTCATCCTCACGATGCGCGTGCGGGCGACCTCGAAAACCGTGCAGCGGTCGTGGCGGTTCGACGCGCTCGACGGGTCGAGCGGTCACGCAGCGCGGCTCGCCTTCGTCGCGGAACTGCAGTCCGGCGGCGTGAAGCCCGACGACGTCTTTACCTCGGAACTGATCTTCGGAGAGCTGCTCGGCAACGTCGCGCGCCACGCGCCCGGCCCGATCGAAATCGTGATGGACTGGACGCCCGGCTCGCCGCCGGTGCTGCACGTGCTCGACGAGGGCCCGGGGTTCGTGGTCGTCCCGCGCCTGCCGTCGGACCTGCTCAGCGAACGCGGCCGCGGCCTGTTCCTGGTCTGGTCGCTGGCGGAAGAGTTCAACGTGACAAAACGCACCGGCCCCGGCTCGCACGCGCGCGCCGTTCTGCCGGTCCAGAACGGCGTCCGGCAAGCGGCGGCGCTGCGCTAACGAGGCCGCCGTCATGGACGGTCGGTGGACGCCCGCGGTGCGAGAGTCGGTGCATGAGAACGCCATACATCGCCGCCGCCGCGCTCGGCTTCGCCCTCGCCGGCTGCGCCATGGGCGCGGACCACGGTTCGACCGGCCTCCCTCACGGCGAGGCCGCGTCGTCAAACCGCTCACCGCTCTCGGTGCTGCCGACGCCCCGTCCCTCGGTCCTCTACTATGCCGACAATGCGAACACGGCGTACGCCGTTTCGCAGGGCGCGAGCGGAGCGACCCTGCCGGCGCGCACGATCTATCCGACTAGCCTCTACCCTGCGCAGATCGTAGGGCTCGCGACGCTCGCCGACGGGCGGTTGGCGATCGCGCAGGATCAGTTTAAGACCAGCACCGTCCGCCAGTGCCGGATCGTCATCGAGCCGTCGAACGCGAACGGCTCGCCCTACGTGCAGAACGACTGGTGCTCGCCGAACGAAAGCACGGTTCCGGTCGCGGTGGCCCGGAACAACTTCGGCGGCGTTGACGTCCTCTACAACAACATCTCGCAGATGAGCGAGCCGCTCCTCCGATTCGCCGGGGACGGCACCCAACTGAGCATCTTGCAGCCCGCGACCAACTCCGAGGTGCTCGCAACGGACGTCTCCGGGAACGACTTTATCGTCGGCCATCAAACCCCGACGCTCCACGTAATCGAGTATGGCCCGCTGGCAACCAATCCGGCGAACACCCTCGCCGACTTCGCCGTTCCGCTAGGCAACAACGCCTGGGGTGCGGCCGTCGCACCGGACAGCACGCTCTACCTCATCAACAACGAGTTTCCGAATCAGACCATCGTCGCGATCGTCGGTAACGCCGTCACCCGGACGATCGGGCCCTTCCCGAACCGGCACGTGAGCTCGATCGCCGTGGACGCCGTGGGGAACCTCTACGCCGCGATGAACCCGGCCGACACGACCACCGTACCCATCATCCGGGTGTACGCTCCCGACGCAAACGGGAAGCCGGCGCCGTTGCGGGTCATCACGCCCCATATCACCGGCAACGGCACGGCCATTATGGCGATCACAACCGACAACTAGGTCCC